>JBOGJX010000532.1:0-17416 GCA_050745285.1 Terriglobia bacterium | reverse complement strand
CTCCCATGGGAGAGGGCCGGGTATTCGATTTCTGATTCTAGCCCTCTCCCCTTGGGAGAGGGGGGGCCACGAAGTGGTGGGTGAGGGCTTTTGAGGCGGGTTTAAGACCCCCACCTCTCCAAGAGTGTCCGCCGCGCGCCCTATCCGGAATTCCCCATTTTGGCTTCCAGGTTGGCCTTCACGGAGGGCCACTCCGAGTTGATAATGCTGAAATAGATGCTGTGCCGGAGGCGCCCGCCGGGCATGATCATGTGATTGCGCAGCGTGCCTTCTTCCTTGGCGCCCAGGCGAAGAATGGCGCGGCGGGATTGCTCATTGAGCGAGTCTGTTTTGAGAAACACCCGCAGACAATCCCACGCTTCAAATGCGTGGCGGAGCAGCAGATACTTGGTTTCGGTATTAACGAACGTGTGCTGCCATCGCGGGTCAACGAACGTCGCGCCAATCTCGACGCTGCGGTTTTCCGCGTCGATACTCATGAAGCGCGTGGAGGCGCAAACGCGCCCCGAGGCTCGCTCGATCACTGCGAATCCGATCTCCTCGCCCTGGGACTGTTTCTCCAAGACCTTTTGGATATAGGCGCGCATGCCGTCCCGTGTGCTGACCACGTCCGTCCGGTAACACCAGAGGTCTTCATTCAAGCCAAACTCCGTAAGGGCATCCAAATGGTCCAGCGTGAGCGGTTCCAGGCGCACGCGCGGTCCTTCGAGTGTGACCGGCTTGATCAGCATTCATCCTCCTGCGTCAAGTTTGGCAACGGGTAATTCTCACTTCTGAGCTGCGAAGCTATGCCCAACACTGTTCACTTAGCCAACTTTTCGTTACGGTGCGAAGATTTTTGGTACATGTCATTCTGAGCGGAGCGAAGAATCTGCTTTCTCCTTTTGATTTACAAGCGGATGCTTCGCTCCGCTCAGCATGACATGCGGATTGGCTGCGGCCGGAGGCTACGTTGAGTTTAAATGAACGGCTGCGAAGCTAGGTCTTAATCTCCACGATGGTGACTCCTTCGCCGCCTTCCTGCCTGGCCGCCGGATGAAACCTCTCCACATGAGGATGTGATGCGAACATCTCGTGCAAGGTTTTTCGGAGAATCCCCTTTCCGTGCCCGTGAACGATCCTGAGCGTCCGCCGCCCTGCAAGGAACGCGCTATCCAGAAACTTGTCAACCTGGTCGCGAGCTTCGTCGGAGGTCGCGCCAATCACATTAATCTCCGCGTCATCCGTCGCATCGATCGGGAAAGCTGTGGACTTAAGAGAGGAGGCGGCGCTACTTGTTTCAGCAGGCGATGAAGCGGATTTCTCCGTATTTCCAGCGCGCGGGCGCGAGACCACACGCGCGCCATGGCGCGGCACGCGCATGTGAAGGCGGCCCACTTCAACCTCAATCTGGCCGTTCTCGAACATGGCAATAACAACGCCCGGCGTCGAAAGGCCCGGCAGTCGCACGTGGTCACCAACCGCCGGCGGGAGATCGAGAGCGGGATCCTCCGGAGTGGGGGAAACGTCCAGTGTCTCGAGCACCTGAACGTTCCATTCATCGCGGGTCTCGCGCCCCAGCCGATCCCCCTGCCGTGCCGCTCTTCCCAACCGTTTGGCCGGTTTCGCCTCTCCCGGCGCTGCGCGGCGAATCTCTTCGAGCGCGGCCTTCCATTTTTCGCCGTACTCGCGCAGGGTTCGTTCCAGCCGCTTATCCAGCTCTCGCAGCTTAGCTTGGCGCTCGGTCGCCATCTCTTGTTTCAGACGCGCCTCACGGAGATCAAGATCGCGGGATTGCTCCCGGACATGCGTGATTCCGGCTTCTAGCTCCTGCGTTTTGGCGTGCAGGGAAGTGACCAGAGCTCCCACTTCGGTCTCCGACGGAGCGAGCAACGCGCGGGCTTGCCGCACGATTCCGGCGTCGAGCCCCAAGCGCTGCGCCATATCGAGGCCGCTCGATTTGCCCGGCAGGCCGGACAGGAACTTGTAAGTCGGTTGCAGCGTGGCCTCATCAAAGTCCATGGCCGCATTCAGCGCCTGCGGAGTTTCAGCGGCATAGGCTTTCAACCGGGAGTGATGGGTGGAAACAAACGCCATGGCTCCGCGCTTGCGAAAATGCTCGAGAATGGCGATGGCAAGCGCAGCGCCCTCCTGCGGATCCGTGCTGCTGCCAATTTCGTCCAGCAACACGAGGCCGCGCTGGTCCGCTACCTCGACCATCGCCTGAATGTTGCGGATGTGGGCGGAAAACGTGCTCAGGTTCTGCTCAATAGATTGCTGATCGCCGATATCCGCCAGCACACGCTCAAACAGCGGCAGCCGCGCCTCTTGCGCGGTCACCGGCAGGCCCGCCTGGGCCATCAGAACCGCGGCGCCCACCGTTTTCAGGGCCACCGTCTTGCCGCCCGTATTGGGTCCGCTGATAATCACCATAGTTCGCGCCCCGGCGAGCTCGACCGTCAGTGGAACGGGGTTTCGCCCGGCGGGACGCAAGGCCCGGATGAGCAAAGGGTGCCGGGCTTCGCGCAAGACGAGATCGTGGCCCGGCGAGAACTCCGGAAAGCAGGCGCCGTATTGCCGAGCGAATTCCGCCTTGGCAAAGGCGAGGTCCAGGCCGCTGAGCAGATCGACCGCGGCCACAAGCTCCTGCCGCCGGTCGCGCAGCTTCCCACTGAATTCGTCGAGAATTCGCCGGACTTCTTCGGCCTCTCGGTCCTGAAGCTCCACCAGCTCATTATTAAGAGGAAGTGTTTCGAGCGGTTCTACAAAGACCGACTGGCCCGAAGAGCTTGTGCCGTGGACTATACCTTCTACCTGCCGCTTCTTCTCCGTCTTGACCGGCAGCACGAAGCGGCCGCTGCGGAGAGTGATCACGTCATCCTGAAGAAGCTGGTCCTGGCCCAGGCGGTGGAGAATCCGCTCCAGTCTCGATTGCAATTCAAGCCGGGCTTGTTCGATGGACCGGCGAATGCGCGCGAGCGCCGGGCTGGCGGAAGAGTCCAATGATCCGTCCGGCAGAATTTTTCCGCCTAGCCCCTTTACCAGTTCACGCAGGTCTGGAAGACGGCGAGCGAGAGCGTCAAGGCTCGTGAAAGAGGTCTTGATGAAAAGCTCGCGCCAATCACACGCGATTCGCGCCAACTCGACGACGGCCAGAATTTCGAGCGCGGCGCACGAATCAACGCGGAGCCTTTCGAGAATGGAGCGGGGATCGGCAAGACCTCCGAGGCTGGGCCGGGAGCTCGCGAGCAGGTAGTCGCGCGCCTCCTTCGCGGCTTCGATTTCGCCCTGGATCTCCGCCAATTGGGCGCGCGGCTCGATCGCGGCCAGCGCGGGCTCGCTGAGGGGGCCGGATAGAAAGTGGCTTATCAGCTCGACAATCGAGGGGAATTCGAGCACGTTGCACGAAAATGGGCCGGAGATAGACGGATTTGGATCCATGCTCAGTTTTCGCAGGGTGGACGGTCATTCCCGCGAAGCTTGTTCCCGTCAAAGCGGGAAGCGGGAATCTATTGAGTGGTCATCGCGCTGTGCGGCACCCGCAAAGCATGAGAATTCAGTCGGAAGGGCACGGCTTCAGCCGTGCCGTCCCGTCGGACCATGCGTTTGACCTTCTTCCGTTCTTCTAACCGAAATTTTCGGAGCAGTCGCTCATGGCGCTTTGCGGCACCCACAAAGCATGAAAATAATGCGTAGGGGCGCAGCAAGCAGCGCCCCTGCGGAGAATTATGCAATCCTCTACAGAGTGGCCATGTCAATGCGCCGTCGAAGGCGCAGGCGTCGTAGAGAAATCCACCTTGGGGACCTGTTGGGCGTAGGATGTGGCCTTGAAGTAATCCGTATCCCGGGTGAACCCCGCCATGCCGGCGATCAGATTGTTGGGGAAGAGGCCAATATACGTGTTGTAGTCCTGGATGGTCTGATTGTAACGCCGCCTCTCAACCGCAATGCGATTTTCCGTGCCTTCCAACTGGTCCTGTAACGTCAGGAAGTTTTGATCGGCTTTGAGCTGCGGATAGTTTTCGACCACGGCAAGCAACCGCCCAAGCGCTCCATCCAACTGGCCATTTGCCTGGATGCGCCCGGCAGGAGTGTTTGCGCCGAGCAGCGCCGCGCGCGCGTGATCTACATCCGCAAACACGGCTTGCTCGTGCGTGGCGTAGCCCTTCACCGTCTGGACAAGGTTCGGAATCAAATCCGCGCGCCGCTGAATCACCACATCTACCTGCGCCCATGCCTCGTTCACCTGCTCTTTTTTGCGCACCATATTGTTGCGCGAGCTCGCGTAAAGCGCGCCCACCACCACCGCAATCAGAATCAAAACGATTACAATGATTTGCCACTTCTTCATGCGCCTTTCCTCCGTAACGCCGACATTTCGGCCTACTTGGTGAGAAATCCAAGCGTGTGGTGACTACCCATGAGTGTCCAGCCTCCGGCTGATTTCGTCCACGGCTCGCGTTACCGCCTCGAGATAATCCCGGAAGATCAGCTCCGCGTCCAAGGCGCCCGCCTTGAGCGTTCCCGCGCGCACCTTAAAAAGATCGCGGAAACTTGTGGCGCTCAACCCGAGCAGCGCGGCCAGCCGCTCCACGGCCTCGCGCTTCGAAGGCGGCGGCTCCTCGCCGAGCGCGTTCAGGGCGTGACGGAACAACAGGGCAAAGGTGGAAGAGGATCGCGCCATGAGCGCGACAACCGCCTTATGATTTCGCGCCACGGCGATATAGCCCTGGCGCAGGCGGACGAGGTTGTGGCGCAACTCGCGCTCCACCTGCATGCGGTACTGGCTCATCGAGGTCTCGAACGATGCAAAAACATCCTCGCCGTAAAGGATTCGGCGGCGGCTCTTGATCTCGAGCAGCTCGATGGCATAAACGTCCGCCGCGCGCTTAAGCTCTTCGAGGGTGAAGACCAGCGGCGCGGGATGCCCTTTCTTCGCCCACCATCGCGCAGGGTCGTGCAATTTCCGTAGCTCTGCCGGATCAACCCGCCGCAGCAGGCATAGAATGTTGAGGTCTGAGTGCTTCGGCCGGAATTCTCCGCTCGCGGCGGAGCCATAGAGCACGACGGACTGCAGGTTTTCCCCTGCGGCGCGCTTGAGCCTTTCCACCAGCGCATTTGTGTCTTTTTCTTCCACCTGTTTGACCTAAGCCCGCCAACAAAAAATAATGCTCGTGATCGCAAGAGTAGCCACGGCACGAGGTTTGTGCCGTGGGCCTTGCGATACGCAAACACCACTACCTCTCCGCCTTGCCGTTGCCCCGGTGAAGGGCCGCAGAGTTTCAAAAGCAAAATTCTGCGCTACACCCTTTCTACCATCCTCCGCTTGCTCCGCCGCCGCCGGAAGCGCCGCCTCCGAACCCGCCAAATCCGCCCCCACCCCCGAATCCTCCGCCCCCGAACCCGCCAAATCCGCCGCCCATCCACGGCCCTGCCCCCCACCAACGGCTTCTGCCCAGCCGGCTTCCAGGACCTTGAAGTCTGGAGCCGAAAGATCCGAGTGCCCCAACTCCGAGGATAACGAGGAAGATGATCAGCGGCGCGTCTCCGGCGGCGCCGTTGCGCTGACGGGGCCGTGGGATCGCGTCAGCCAGACTGCTGGCCAGTTTCACTCCGCTGGATTGTGCAATCGTGCGCGCCACGTGTCGCGTGAGCTGCAAAACTGCGCCGCTATAATTCCTGGCCTTCAGCGCCGGAACTACCTCGCGGCCAAACTGGCCCACTAAACCATCGGTAAGGACGGGCTCCAAGCCGTAGCCCACCTCAATCCGGTAGCGCCGGTCCGTAGCAGCCAGCAGGATCATCACACCGCGGTCGGTGCTCTTCGCTCCCACGCCCCATTGCGTGAAGAGGTCGTTGGCAAACATATCGATAGACTCGCCATCGAGCGAATGCACCGTCACCACGGCGATCTGCGCGTGCGCCTTCTGGTCAACTTCCAGACATAGCGTGGAAAGCTGTTCGGCGACTTCGGGGCTCAGAATGTGGGCAAAATCATTAACGTAGCCCTGAGGCTTGAGCGCCGAAACCTTTTCCGCCAGGGCAGCGGATGCGAGCGCCAACAACAACAGAGGGAGGAGGACGAGCAACGCCTTCTGTCGAGGCCGCAAAACCCAGTTGGCGGGGGGAGGAATGTGGGTCATTCCTCTATAATCTACCAGATTCGGCCCGCACCCTGCAAAAACACCAGGTTGAATGCAGAGGTGGCGGAGAAAAGCCGTCGGGTTTTAAAACTGAAAACTCTGCAACCCGCACAAAAATGGCGTAGGGGCGCTGCTTGCCACGCCCAAAGTCAACGGGCGCAGCAAGCAGCGCCCCTACGAAACAGCAAGCGGCAAAGCCGCAGGTTGCAGCCAAAGGCCGCGCTGCGCACCAATCACTTTACCTTCATCTTCTGCAAAATCTGGCCGAGTTGTTTCAGCTCCTGGCCATAGCCGCTCCAATCGCCCTTGCGTAGGTCCTGCTGGGCGCGCTCATAGTGTTGGTTCGCCTGTGTGATCAGGGACTGCACGTCCGGCGGGATCCCCGGGGTCTTCGCCGCCGGGCCTACCGCCGTGCTGGCTGCCGCCGCAGTGGACGCCGTCTGCCCGGAAGTCGGCGCGGCGCCGGCTGAGCCGCCGAAGATCGCGTCTAGCGCTTCACCGAGCGTCGGCTCCATCACCACATGGTCCGAATACGCCACAATGACGCGCTTCAATTCCGGCAAAGATGCGCCCGCCTGCGCAGCAAGGTAAAGGGGCTCAACGTACAGCACGGCATTCTGAACGGGGACCACCAGCAAGGTGCCCCGGACTACCTTCGAGCCGCCCTGGTCCCACAGCGTGAGCTGCTGGGAGATGGTGGTGTTCTGGTTGATGCGCGACTGGATCTGCTCCGGTCCATAAATCAATTTTTCCTTGGGGAACGTGAACACGAGCACCTTGCCATAATCCTGGCCATCGCAGCGAGCGGCCATCCAGGCGATCATATTATTCTTGCGCGCCGGGGTGAACGGAACCATCAGAATAAATTCTTCCGTCTTTCCAACCTCGGGAAGTTTCATGATGGTGTAATAAGGCGCAAGGGCCTGGACCTCACCGTTGACCACTCGGCTGGCCACGCGCCACAAATCTTCCTTGCTGTAGAAAACGCGCGGGTCTTTCATGTGGAACACAGCGTATTTGGCCGCCTGAATGGCAAAGAAATCCTGCGGATACCGGATGTGGGCGCGCAGGTCCGCGGACATTTCCGAAAGCGGATGGAACACGCCGGGAAAGATGCGCGCATAGGCTTGAATCAAGGGGTCCGAGGGGTCGCTGATGTAAAAACGCACTCGGCCGTCGTAGGCGCTGATCGTAACCTTCACAGAGTTGCGGATGTAATTCCCCACTCCTGGAGTTAGGTCTGAATACGGATACTGGCTCGACGTGGTATAGGCGTCCAGAATCCATTCGAGCGTGCCATCCTGGGCGACGACAAGATAAGGATGGCTGTCAAAGGAGAGAAACGGCGCAAGCCTTCCGGCGCGGTCGAGGATGCGCCGGTAAATCATGACGCGGCTAGTGGGCTGAATGTATCCCGAAAGCAGGATATTAATGTCAGCAAAGCGCAGCGAGAAAAGAAGCCGGCGCCAGAAACTGCTGATCTGAATGCCGCCGGAGCCTTGATAGATGCTATACACGTTATCTTCGCCCGATGGATAGTCAAACTCCTTGGCGTGCGATTTAACAATGCAATAATTATTGGAAAGCTCGCCGTAATAAATCTCCGGCCGGGTGACCTTCAGCGGGATGTCTGAGACCGGCGGGATATCCTTGATAAAGAGCACGGGCAACCCGTCGGGCGTGGACTCGTTTACCGGGCCCATGCAAAGCCCGTAGCCGTGCGTATAAATCAGGTGCTGGTTCACCCAGTTCGGATCAGGAAGGCTGCTCGAATTGAGCTCGCGCGCAGACAGAGAAACCTGGCGGAGATTGGAATTGATGGAATAGCGATCGTTGTAAACGCGCACGAAGTCATAGTAGGTGCGGATTTCCTGCAGTTGCGCGAAAGTGGTCAGCAAGGGCTGGTGATCCCACAGGCGGATGTTCTGCATGGTCGCTTCATTCTGTTGGATGGAATCGGGCGTCAGATCCTGGATGTCTGGGAAGTTGCGTTCGTCAAAGCGGTTGAGCGCGTAGGCCTGGCGTGTGAATTGGATGCCGCGGGCAATATACGGCTCTTCCTTCTCCAACTCGTTTGGGGCCACAACGTACTTCTGGATGATGGCGGGGAAGATGGCTTCCCCCACAATGGCCACCAGAATCACCGCGCCAATCGCGACCAGAGCCGGCCGGACGCTCCCGAGTTGCGCTCCGGCAAAAAAGGCCAGCGCGGTAATAACACAAAGTACGAGCAGAATCCATAGCGCGGGGAACGTGGTGTGGATGTCCGTATAGCCCGCGCCATAAACCAAACCGCGGGGTGAATAAACCAGATCATACATGCCAAGCCGCGCGCGATAGGCGAACAGCAGGAAGAAAAGACCGCCTAGAATCATCAAGTGGGCCCGCGCGCCCCGCGCCATGGATACGCCCTTCTGCGAAATCCACACGCCTCCGTCGATGAAGTAAAGGAACCCCGCGCTCAGCAGGCATACGATCAAAAGGATGAGGGCAAAGTGGTAGAGGAAGAAAATGAACGGCAGCCGGAACATATAAAAGCTCAGGTTAATGCCGAATATCGGGTCGCTCTGCGCCATGTGAACGGGATGCACGGCGAGAAGATAGTCCAGCCAGTGCGTGGTGGCCCAATCCCCCACAAAATATCCGGCCATCAGGATGCTGAACCAGACCAGGCCGCGAAACAGGCTGTTGAACCGGTCGAGGGCGGGAAATTCCACAACCTGAGTGAAGACGTGGTAGCCGGAGCGGCGCGCTACCGTGCGTGCAATCCAAAGGTTCACCCCGGCGATCACGATGAACCCTATGCCGCAATAACCGCTTAGCCCCACCTGAGCGCGCAACGTCGTGAGGTAGATCTCGCGGAAACCTTCGTGGCCAAACCACAACCAGTCAACCAGGAGGCTGACACCATCCGAGAATAATGGGGCGAAAACCAGCAAAAACAGAACGAGCGCCGCAAACCAGCGCGCAAGGCGATCCTGACGCATATCATTTCTCCGCCCGTATCTTTTCACAGGCGCGGGCAAGTGTCAAAAAAATATGGCTTGCTGCTTTGTAAGTGGCGCTGCTTGCTGCAAGCCTGCCCAAATTGCATCCCAAATCTGTGGACGCGACCTGCGGCGTAGCCGCTCTTTGCGCCGGACTATTTAGCCAATTTGGACAGTTTTGTTGCTTGCCGCGCCCCAACCCGAAAATGTTTTTCGTCATTCCCCTCCTGGATCAAGGGGATGAGGGTGGTCGAACTGCATCATCAATCCACCCCCCGGGTCCCTCTTAATCTGGAAGGGGAGTCTTGGCCATTATGACAGACTGTTCATCTGAGTGAGACAGCCCTGGAGCGAGCTAAGTTTGCCCTCGTTGCTTCCATCTTGGGGAAGAGGGGGATAGGCGCGCCGCTTCCGGTTGGCGAAGGAGTCTCGAGACCCGGACCAATTGAATGTCCTCGCGTGCGAGCTCGGGAAGAAACTGGCTGAGCGCCGCGATCGTTGTAGCGTACGGATGACCAATGGCGAGCGCCACTCCGTGCCTTCTGGCCACGCGGCAGAGCTCGCGGAGCTGGCCCAGTGTGTAGGGAACGGACTTTGTATCGTCCAGAAAAACCGACCGGTAAAATGCGGGAACACCCGAGCGCCTTGCCGCTCGGAGCGCCACCGAGTTGGGAATGGTACGGCTATCAATATAGTAGAGGTGGCGGCCGGCGAGCTCCGCCATAACCTTGCCCATCAGCCTCGGGTCCGCCGTGGCCCTTGATCCCATGTGATTGTTGACGCCGGACGCGTAGGGAACCGATTCGAGGCTGTTTTGAATGATCCGGTCTACCTCGGGGCTTCCCATGCCTACTTTAAGTTCTTGAGGGCTAACGTCGGGCGCTGAATCCACCAGCGGTTGCATCGGCAAGTGCAGCATTACCTCGACTCCTTCCCGATGCGCGTCTTCCGCCGTTGTGCGCGAATAGCGCAGGGAAGGCATGATGGAAAACGTGAGCGGTGAGCGCAAGCGAATCAGCTTGCGGGCCGCGTTCAAGTTCTGCCCCAGGTCATCCACAATGATGGCCACGCGCACTATGCGCGGAACTTCGCGCACGGTCCAGCCGCAAAGCGGCTTGTCTCCTGAATACGCTGTGAACTTATCCGAGTGCATCGCGGCAGGCTGTTCCGGAACGTCGAACTCAGCGATATGGACCCTCTGCTCGTGGGCTGTGCGGAGAATGGCCTGCTCCGCCGCATTATAGGCGGCAGGCGTGATTAACACATTGAAGGCGCCGGAGGCTGAAGAAGGTTCTTCCTTGATCCAGATGTTATCGCCGGCCGCCTGTTTAAGAGCGAGCTGGAAACGCTGGGCCAGTTCAGCAGGGGAAAGAGAAGGCTGCGGCTGACGCGCTTCATGGCGGCCTTTGCCCCGGTGTGTTGTGTCTTCACGGTGCGGCGAGCGGCTCCTCGAACGAGCAACAAAAAAAATCGTCAGGGCGATGAGGGCAACTAAGAGAATCCAAAGGTGGGAACGGGATTGGGTCCTTTTACGCTTGCTCTTACGTCGTTTCACCATGGAAAGACAGCGCAGTCAACTACACATCTTCAAGGCTTCGCGCCGAAAACGCTGCTAGCGCGAAGTGCGCTTGGGGTGCGGCGCCTTGGCGCCGCTTTGTAGGGGCGCTGCTTGATGCGCCCAGGGCAGGGCAAGCCCTGCCCTTACCAAAGCGGGAGCAAGCTCCCGCAATCCACATGCGGATCAACACCTTTTTGCGGATGTTGGCGTGCAAGCGCCTAAAGGTGAGTGTCGAGCAGAAAGAATAAATCCGGCACACGGGTTTGCTCGCCACTCATCGCTCGCCCATTGTCACCCGGTTCTTACGCCGCCTTGCCGGGGGCTGATTCCTGTTTCAAGGCATCGATGGCCTTCTGGAGCTGAACGTCATCCTTGGTCCCATACTGCTGTGGCTGGACGAGCGTTCCGTTCATCACGACCTCACCCGGAGCAGGCACCAGGATGTTCGGCGTGACGCCGTTATCCTCGATCGCTTTTCCATCGGGACCGTAGTATTTCGCCACGGAGAGTAGAAGCCCGGAGCCGTCTCCAACGGCAATCACCTTCTGCACCACCCCCACGCCAAAGCTGGGAGCGCCTACCACATCGCCGCGCTTGTCGCACAGGATGGCATCGGCCACAATCTCAGCCGGGCCTGCCGTCGCGCGGTTGATCAGAACCGCTACAGGCATCCGGAAGACGGTTGTCTCCGGCTCGGCCATGAAGTTGCGCCGGGGGTCGCGCTGGCCGTAAGTGTAAGCGATGAGACCTTTCTGAATAAACAAGCTGGCCGTCTTCACCGCCTCGCCGGCCTGCCCTCCAGCGCAATCGCGCAGGTCGAGCACAACCTGAGTTGCGCCCTGCGACACCAGGTTCTTGATGGCAGACGAGATTTGCTCAGCCTCTCCCTTATCAAACGCGGCCACGCGGACGTAGCCGGTGTGACCATCCTCCAGCTTGGTGACCACCGCCGGATTCGGAAGCACGGCGCGGGTTAAGGTGAGCTTCTGCGGCTCGTTGTGGGATGAGTCCACCACCCAGACATCCACCGTCGTGCCGGCCTCGCCCGCAAGTTCCCGCCCAATCTGGACGGCGGAGAGCTCGCGCACCGGTTTACCGTTGACGCGGTCGAGCAAGTCCGCAGGCTTAACGCCCGCCTTCTCCGCCGGGCTGCCGGGCAACACGGAAACGACGGTTGCAAACCCGAACCGCTTGGAGACGAACAGTCCGACGCTGGCCGGACCCGCGATGGGGTTCGCCAGATATGCCTTGAACTGCTGGGGAGTGAAATAGGTGCTATAGGGGTCAAGAGCCTCGAGCAGCCCGCGAATCGCCCCGCCCGTTACGTCCTTGAGGTTAGGCTGAGTTACATAGTCGCTCTTGATGCGGGAGAGGACCTCGCTATAAACACCCAGGTCTTTGTACGTCTGGTCGTTTGACGAAGAGCCTTCGCCCAGCACGCCGCCGATGACGACGTACAAAACCAGTAACACCGAAACGGTGATCAATGCGTAACGAAAGCGGTTGGTCATACCTTCAAAGGCTCCCTTCCCTACGTCCTCGGTTCTGAGCTAAGTATAACATGCGCGGGCCGTCCGGCCTCGAGCGGTGTAGCGGCGGCCCACGGCCCCGTCAAAGTCGGTGTGGAATCAAGTCCGTAGAAGCTGTGAATTAATTGAAAAATCGCGGATTTTGTGCCCGTAAGTGACAGAAAACAGGTATGCGGAAAACCCAAAATTCAATTTATTCACACGTTCACAGGCTTTCCGCATAGCAAGCGGCACAGCCGCTCCACACGCCGTACCGCTCAGCTAATTTGTGGGAGTCGATCTTCATGGGGCCTAAACCGTCCGGGTGACGATTTGGAGCGATCGTGGCTTATCGGCGTCCAGGCCCTTAAGGCTCGCAAGATATGCGGCGAAGATCTGGCCGGGGATAATGTAAGGGATGGGCGAGTAGATTTCCGGAATCTCTCCTGGAACCCGCACCGCCCGCACGAACGAGGGCAGCCTGGCATTTTCCGAGGAAATAACCAGGGTTTCCGCCCTCAAGCTCTCGAGGCGGTCAAGCAGCTTGCGGAGCTCGTGGAATGTCTTCCCTTGCGGCATGAACATCAACACCGGAAAATCGCGCTCGATCAGCGCGATGGGACCGTGCAGGAAATCGGCGGAGGAGAACCGCTCCGCCACCACGTAACAGGTCTCCATCAATTTCAACGATAGCTCGAAGGCGTTTGCGTAGTTCAGCCCGCGCGCCACCACCGCGCATTGCCGCATATAACGATAGCGCTCCACCAGCTCGCCAATGTGCGGAGCCAGCTTCAACACCTCCTTCACTCGTCCGGGCAATTCGCTGACGCTTGTCAGGGTCACATGAGGACCAAGAGCTGAAGCTAGCAAATAGAAAAGTAGAAGCTGCGTTGTGTAAGTCTTTGTTGCCGCCACTGAGTGCTGCCTGCCGGCCCGCGCCAGGAACACCTCATGCACCGTATGCGCCATTCTGGATCCGGTTTCGTTGGTGATGCCTACGGTGTAGGCGCCCTGCTTGCGGGCGGACCGGAGCACCATGTTGATGTCCGTCCCTTCACCCGATTGTGATATCCCGACTACCAGCGTATCCCGCAGATTGATTCTGGCGTGGTACACCGTGTGAATCGAAGGCGCGCAGAGCGATACCGGAATGCCAGTGGTCAGCTCGAGCAGGTATCTGCCGAAGAGCGCGGCGTTGTCTGAAGTGCCCCGCGCCACGAGCAGGATCATGCGGAATGACTTCTTCGCCGCGACTGCTCGAAACTCGTGGGCGTGATCCCGCTCGGCGCGCAGCGTCCGCTCGATCGCCTCAGGCTGCTCGAGAATTTCTTTCATCATCTTAGACATCATTGTCCTCGACCTAAGTACACATGTTCGCAATCGCCGTCACGTATTTTCCGTCATCCGGCGCGGCGGGGAGCACTGCTTCCCCGGGCCACCCTCTCGCAGGCGGACAGGGCAGCACAGCGGGCCGGCAAGAGGACCGAACACCACGCCCTGAGTCCCTAACCCCGCGTCCTCGCCAATGTCAGAAATTCATCTCGCGTGCGCTGCTCGTCCCGGAACACGCCGAGCATGTGCGAGGTGATTGCCACCGAATTCTGCTTTTCGATGCCGCGCATAATCATGCAGAGGTGGCGGGCTTCGACGATGACCCCCACGCCCTGCGGGTGGATCTTTTCCATGATCGTCTCCGCCACCTGCTGCGTGAGCCGCTCCTGGATTTGCAGACGCCGCGCAAAAACATCCACCAGGCGTGGTATTTTGCTGAGACCGATGACGCGCTTGTTGGGAATATAGGCCACATGGCAGCGCCCGAAGAAGGGAAGCATGTGATGCTCGCAGAGGCTGAAGATTTCGATGTCCCTCACGATCACCATTTCATCATAGGCCACGTCAAACAGCGCTCCGTTCAGGATTTTGTCCACATTCTGCCGGTAGCCGCTGGTGAGGAAGTTGAGAGATTGCGACACGCGGTGCGGCGTCCTCAACAAGCCCTGCCGGCCAGGATCTTCGCCGAGCATTTCGATGATCTCACGCAAATGCTCTTCCATTCGTTCGTTGCTCATGCCTTCGCGGCCATCCGCTTTGACGTTCAAGCCGTCTTCAATCATTTTGCGTCTCCACAAAGAAGCTCTCAGCCTTTAGCATTCAGCGATCAGCCGGCTCCAAATCATTTTCTAGGAGGTTGCGAAAAACCCTTTTTGGCTGTCATTCTGAGCAGAGCGAAGAATCTGCTTTTCCCCAACAATTTACAAGCAGTCAGTCATGTCGCTTTGCAACACCCGCAAAGCATGAGAATTCATTCGGAAGGGCACGGCTTCAGCCGTGCCGTGAGCGTGGCCTCCTCACCCCCGTCCCCTCTCCCTTTGGGAGATGTGGGACCGCGAAGCGGTGGGTGAGGGCGTTTCCGGCACGGTTGAAACCGTGCCCTTCCGCTCTCCTAACCGAAATTTTCGGAGCAGAGGCCCGTCAATTGACATTGCGGCCACGACCCCTCTATATTGGCTTCCTGACCATGCCGGGCCGCGCGTTCACAGTAGCCAACCAGATTACCATGCTGAGGCTCGTCTTCGTGCCCTTGTTCGCCATTCTGGTGATCGATGGCCATTACGAAGGAGCCTTGGGCGTATTGGTATTGGCGGCTGCCTCGGACGTCATCGACGGGTTTGTGGCACGGCAATTTCACCAGAAATCTACGCTGGGTATCGCACTCGACCCGATTGCCGACAAGATCCTGATGACCACGGCGTACCTGGTGCTTTCGTTTCGCGGAGCGCTGCCGTGGTGGCTCACGTGCCTCGTGCTATGTCGCGACGCCGGGATTGTGGTGACGGCCGCGCTGATCAGCCTGGTATCGGGCTATCGGCCCTTTCCGCCCACACTGATCGGGAAGGCATGCACCGCGAGCCAGGTGGCCGCCGTGCTCGCGGCCGTGAGTTACCGCGCGCGCGTCGATTTTGTCACTCCGGCGGTTGTCGAATTTTTTATCTATCTCGCCGGGGCTTTAACCGTTGTATCGGGAATTCATTACGTCATCATCGGACGCCAGCGGTTTGATCCGCGCCCCGAAGACCCGCCTGGGTAGGGCGGGATCATCCCAGCAGGGCGCGCTGCGGAGGCCACGCATGAGACCAGACATGATTTACAGAAGAGTTTGCGGGATGCGGCTTCTTCGCTTGATCGTGCTGGCGCTGATTCTGTTTGCGGCGCCCGCGCTGGTCTGTAGTTACAACGAAGGAGGGGCTCAATCGTCCAGTGGCGATCAAGAGGCGGCCCCGGCCCGCAGAACCTTCCAGAACCCTCCGCCTGGGACACTGTTGCCGTCAGAATTACCGGCAACAAGCAACCCTCTCTCGCTGAAGCAGAAGGACGCGATTCTCAAAGCTAATTTCAAGTCAACCCAGC
Organism: Terriglobia bacterium; assembly: GCA_050745285.1. GTDB lineage: Bacteria > Acidobacteriota > Terriglobia > UBA7540 > UBA7540 > RH2-MAG17b. The sequence goes on along the minus strand of JBOGJX010000532.1, from coordinate 1,833 downwards.
GCGACGTTGAAAAGCTCTCCAAGCTTGTCCAGGCCCTCGACCAGGAGATGAAAAAATCGAATCCGAACGTGCTTTCGGTCAGCATCGTGCAACAGGCGGATAAAATCGAAAAACTGGCGCGAAAGATCAAGAATGAGGCCAGAAGTTATTAAGGCGCCGGTAGGAGCGCTGTTCGCCGCACCCTCATGACCAGCGGCAGCCACGGCACGATGTTTGTGCAGTGGGCTTTTAGCCTTTGGCACTTTCAAGGGCCCACGGCACAAACTCCGTGCCGTGGCTACTGCGCGGCCCGCCGGACTTGATGGAAATCCGCGCGCGTTTGAACTACAATCGCGGAGTGGGTGAGGCGCCTCATAATATGACCGCGAAAGGGATGATGCGTCCGATGGTGGCCGTTCTTTTCGTTGCGGCGATGGCCGTGTTGCCATCCGTCTGTTTGCGCGCCGCAGCGCCGCCGTCGGCCGCGCAACAAGACCAGGGGACAAGCTTCAATCTCGAAGGCAAGATCAATGACTTAAGCCCCGGCAAGCTGACTGTCAGTTCGCAGGACAATATGATTTTCCACGTGACTTATGACGATAAGACCGAAATCCATCGCAAGGATGGCACGGCCGGCTCCGCCAAGGACCTCGCGGCTGGCGAACAAATCAAAGTGCAGGGCGAACTGACTCCGGCGGGAGTGGTCCAGGCTCGCCGCATCGACCTCGAGTGAACTCCACCTTCATGCGCCCTTCCGAATTCTGTGCCATCTTTGAGAAAAACAAGCCAGGCCCTGTATATTTTCTTCGCGGGCCGGATGGCTTCCTGCACGAGGAGTGTCGGGCCGCGGCGGTAGCATCTCTTCCCCAGGAAACGCGCGAGTGGTGCCTGACGGAGAGCGTGTTCAAGCCCGGCGAGCTTCAGCGTGAGCTTGAAAACACTTACCAGATGCCGATGTTGGGAGAGCGCAGCCTGCTCTATGTGACCGACATGGACGACTTCGAGCGCGCGGGCGATACGGACGCCGAAGCGCTGGCCGCCTTCCTAAAGAAGCCGCCGTCGTTCACCACCGTTGCCTTTGCCGCGCGTGAGCCGGATCGCCGGCGGCGCTTCATCCAACTGCTTGACAAGGGCGCGGAAGTGGTGGAGATGACGCCGCTCCCCCGCCGCGAGGCTGCCGCGTGGTTGAAGGACTATTTGCGGAAGGCAGGCGTTGAGATCCAAGCCGAGCTCGCGGAATCTGCTGTGGCCCGGTTCGACGGAGGCGCGGATGCCTCGGGACGCGGCAAGGGTACGGCGGGGGTGAACCTGCTTTGGCTTCGCACGGAGATGGAGAAACTGCTCGTGGCTCGCCCTGGGCTTCAGCGCCTCGAGAAGCCGGACCTCGATTTGATCGTGGCTCCGCGCGAGGAACATGAAATCGGCAAGCTACTGGCGGCGGTGGCCGAACGTAAGCTGAATGCGTCGCTCATTTTCCTGCGCGATCTCATTGCGAGCAAGGAGCCGGAGACGCTGGTGCTTTGGTGTCTGGGGGATCTTTTCCGGCAAGCCTTAAAAAGCTCAGGCTCGCTCGGGCGATCCGGCCCGTGGTCCCGCGCGGCCAATCCTTACGCAACCTTTGAGATTGCGCCGCGCGCTCATCAGGCCTATTCGCGCGAGGAGATGGGCCGCGCGTTGCGGCTCGTGCGAGCCGCCGATCTGGCCGTGAAATCTTCCTGGAAGGATTCGAGGCTGCTCCTGGAATCTCTGCTTTGGCAGATTATGGCGGGGAAAGACGCCGGGAGCATGGCAGCGTGGCCGGCGGCCCGAATGCCTGCGATGGATGGGTGAAGGCATCTCAGGGTTAGCTACCTT
>JBOGJX010000531.1:0-3684 GCA_050745285.1 Terriglobia bacterium | reverse complement strand
ATTCTTGCAAATGCGCGAATTTGGAAATTTTCACGCGGATGTAGGATGTAGCGCAGAGTTTTGCTTTTAAAACTCTGCGGTTTGTGCCTCAGAAATGAAAAAGCGGGCGCTGCTTGATTCATAAGCCCCGTAAGGGGCGACATCGCATTCTACTTATGCCGCCCCTTATGGGGCTTAGGGGAACTTATCGCCTTACTCCCCACGGCTTGCGCCGTGGGCCACATGCTGCCGCCGCTCACGCGGCTTGAATCTTGGGGTGGGTATTATTTCCGCGCCTAGGGCCCGGACCCCTAGTCCCGAACCCCGGAGGCCTGTTTCGTCAACAACGGCGCGAGAAATTTCCCCGTGTGCGAAGCGGGGTTTTTGGCAATCACGTCCGGAGGACCGGCGGCTACCACGTAGCCTCCCGCCTGGCCGCCTTCCGGCCCCAGGTCGATGATCCAATCCGCGCATTTCAGCACATCGAGGTTGTGCTCGATGATCAAGACCGTGGCGCCCGAATCGATGAGCTTACGGAACGCGGCAAGGAGTTTGTTGATGTCGTCGAAGTGCAGTCCAGTGGTAGGCTCGTCAAATATAAAGAGCGTGTTGGCGCTGGTCTGCTGGGCAAGATGGGCGGCCAGGCGCACGCGCTGGGCCTCGCCGCCGGAGAGCGTTGAGGCGGATTGTCCCAGCCGTAAGTAGCCCAGTCCCACTTCCTCAAGAATGCGCAGCCTGTGCGTGACCCTCGGTGTTGCGGCGAAGAACGATAGCGCCTCGCGGACGGTCATCTGCAGAACTTCGGCGATGTTTTTACCCCGATAGCGAATCTCCAGGATGGCAGGCTTAAAACGCTGGCCCCGGCAGTCCTCGCAAACGAGCTCAATGTCGGCGAGGAATTGCATTTCCACGGTCACCGTGCCGTCGCCTTGGCAGGTCTCGCATCGTCCGCCCGGCACATTGAAGGAAAAGTATCCTGGCGTATAGCCGTGCTTATGAGCTTCGGGCGTGCCCGCAAACAGGTTGCGGATTTCGTCGAAAGCCTTGATGTAGGTTACCGGGTTCGAGCGCGGGGTGCGCCCGAGCGGCGACTGATCGACGAGCACCACATCGGACAGGACGTGATCTCCCTCGATCTGTTCATATCCGGCGTGCGGGGCCGCCACACCGCGCCGGGAGAGCAGAGCGTTGTAGAGCACATCGTGCACCAGAGTGGATTTGCCAGAGCCGGAAACACCGCTGACGCAAGTCATGGTTCCAAGCGGGATGGCCACATCAATCGACTTCAGGTTGTGCTGGCGCGCTCCGCTTATCTTCAGCCAGGATTTGCCGGGCGTGCGATGCAACTGGGGCAGAGGAATTTCCAATTCTCCGGAAAGATACCGCCCGGTCAGCGAGTGGGCATCGGCAAGAAGACCTGCGATGTCTCCTTGATAGATGATCCTCCCGCCGTGCTCGCCCGCGCCCGGACCAAGGTCCAGAATCTTGTCAGCCTCCCTCATCATGGCGGGGTCGTGCTCGACCACAAGGATCGTGTTTCCCAGGTCGCGCAGGCGCTTGAGTATCTTGATCAGGCGGCCGGTGTCGCGCGAATGCAGTCCGATTGAAGGCTCGTCAAGCACGTAGAGCGCGCCCACCAGATTCGATCCAAGCGAGGTGGCAAGCTGGATGCGCTGTGACTCGCCGCCCGAAAGCGTTGACGCCAAGCGGTCCAGCGTGAGATATTCCAGCCCCACCTCGTCCAGGAATCGCAGGCGCGAGCCAATCTCTTCGAGCAGCTTGTCCGCCACGGTCATCTGCGCGGGAGAGAAGCGCAAGTGGGCGAAGAATTCGCGCGCCTCGCGGATGGACAAGCGGCAGACTTCGGTAATGTTTTTCCCGCCGATCCGCACGTTCAGCGCCTCGGTCCGCAGGCGCCCTCCATTGCACTCGCGGCAAAGCGTGTACCCGCGATACCGGCTGAGAAAGACGCGAATGTGAAGCTTGTATTTCTTGCGTTCGAGGCGGGCGAAGAAGCCGCGCACACCGGGGAACGTTTCATCCCCTTCCAGCACCCATTGCTTTTCGGCCTCTGTCAGCGCGTGATAGGGCACGTCCAGCCGGACATGGCGAGATCGCGCCAGGCGTTTCACCGCGCTCAAAAAGTCGCGGTAGCGAGGCTTGGTCCACGGCTCGATGGCGCCTTCGTTGAGGCTCTTGTTTTTATCGGGTATCACCAGGTCCAGATCAAGATCGATCGTGTTTCCGAAGCCTTGGCAGCGCGGACAAGCCCCGTATGGATTGTTGAACGAGAAGAGGCGCGGCTCCGGCTCTTGAAAAGGCGTTCCACACTTCTTGCACTCAAAGCGCTCATTGAATATCAGCCGCTCCGGCGGGGCCGCCGCCTCCGAGGACGTAAATTCCAGGATCGTCTCGCCGGTTTCCCGGAAGCAAATCTCAATGGAATCAATCAGCCGCTGGCGGATCTCCGGGATGGTCTCCGGGTCAATCGACAAGCGGTCCACGAGGATATAAACTGGTTGCGAAAAGTCAACTTCCAGTAATGACTCGGGAACGGAAAATTCAAACACGCGGCCATCCTGGTAAAGCCGGTTAAAACCCCGCTGGCGCAAAGAGAAAAGCTGTTCCCGGATAGCGGGTTCAGGGGGCTGCGGACCCGCGTCCCGAGCGGCGATCCCCGCCACGCTCCCGCCCGTTGCGCGCGCAGCAGGCCCTCCGGTCTGAATCTTCTTTTTTCTTTTTTTCCCTCCCGGCGCTGCGGTTTGCTTTCCCGCCGTTAGGGGCAAAGAATCTGAAAGAATCACATCACCGGGCATCGCCCCAGCAGAATCCGCAGGCGCCCTAGGAGACGGCTTCGCCGGACCGCTCAGGAGTTGGAACATCACCTGAAAGCGGCGCCCATGTTCCAGGGCAAGAACGCGCGAAGCGATTTCATCCACCGTGTCCTTACGTACTACTTCACCGCAGCGAGGACAGATCGTCACTCCCGCGCGTGCGAACAGCAACCGCAGATAGTCGTAAATCTCCGTTGCCGTGGCAACGGTGGAGCGTGGATTGCGCGTGGAATTCTTCTGCCGGATGGCCACCGCGGGAGCGATGCCGCTGATCTCGTCTGCGTCCGGTTTCTCCATGCGCTCGAGGAATTGCCTGGCGTAAGCCGAGAGCGATTCCACGTAGCGCCGCTGGCCCTCGGCATAAAGCGTGTCAAACGCGAGACTGGATTTGCCGGACCCGGACACACCCGTAACCACGGTCAGGCGGTTGAGCGGAATCTCGAAATCAACATTCTTGAGATTGTGAACCCGCGCTCCGCGCACCACGATGGAGTCCTGGCCGGAGCTCCGCGTGGGCGCGTCAGTGCCCAAAGACGCCGGTGGAGACGCTTTCCCTGCCGGGATCGCTTCAGACTCCTGGATTGCCACTCGCGTTTCCGAAAATTGGCTCATGGGGTTGATCGTAAGCGGAAATCTTTCCGAACCGTAGGGGTAGCCACGGCACGAAGTTCGTGCCGTGGGCATTTGAGGATTGCAAATTATAGTGACATCCGCCATTGTAGCGGCGGCATCTCGCCGCCGACTTTCGGGCGCTCAGAGAGTGCCCCTACAGAGAAAGCTGTCACTATAAGTGGTAATCCTGCCGTAAAAAGTTCGGTTAGGAGAGCGGAAGGGCACGGTTTCAACCGTGCCGCAAGGCGCTTCCCATTTT
>JBOGJX010000530.1:0-4233 GCA_050745285.1 Terriglobia bacterium | reverse complement strand
GCTGCGCCCTCGAGCCACGGGCGCGGCAAGCAGCGCCCCTACGCACATGACCCTTGCTGGGTCTTCGCGCCCAGCGACGACATTAAAACGTGGGCTTTTGCCCGGAATGCCGTAGGCATTCCGCACAGCAAGCGCAAAGCCGCCCTTTGCGCCGGCATTCAAGGCCGCGCGTATGTTCAACACGTTTTTCTTTACCGGCATACTTACGGAGCAGCGAGGCATTCCGCGCGTCCCGAAGAACTACGCGGGGTTTGAGGCGCAGGGCTGCCGGGGTATCCACAAACTTCATAATCCTTTGAGGAGGAAAGAACTATGGCATCACCCAATCGAGCGACGGTGACGGTGGACGGTAGCAAGTTTGACGTTGTGTCGGCCTCGGTCGAGTTCAACACCATGAAAGACAGAGCGGGCATGCCCGAAATGGGAAGCTTGCAGACTGCGATCAAAGTGTGGATCGATTTTCATGACGATACGAACATGCCGTTCTCCGTGGTTAAGAAGCTCTTCGAGCTGGCCAACGTGGTGACGCGCGACAAGATCAAAGACATCAAGATCGAATTCTGGAAGGATGATAATAAGCAGGATGCGCTGTGCAGCTACTCTTTTAAGGGCTGGATCAGCAAATTCCAAACTCACAATCCCATCCCGGATACGGAAGTGGCCGCTGCCGAACTGGTGAATCACGTTCTCTATCTTGAGCTCGAGCCGGTGATGAACCAGCAGAACTTCAAGGAAATCAAGATCAGCAATTAGCCGGAGTAGCCACGGCAGGCTTTTCCGGCCGTGGGCTTTTCCCCAAAGAGGCCCACGGCACAAAATCCGTGCCGTGGCTACCCGCTTACTTGTGCTAGCGTGTCTTGCGGGTGCGAAGGCTGGGCTTTCGCGCCCAGCGAGGACCTGATTCGTAGGGGCGCTGCTTGCTGCGCCCAAAGCCAACGGGCGCAGGGGAAGCAGTGCTTCCCATCAGCAGCGCCCCTACGAGGAAGCAAGCGGCAACGCCTCAGGGCGCATGAGATCTGCTCAGGGTACCCATGCCTTTTACTGCCTTTCCGCTCCGGCTCGAAAGAGGATTTCTGAAACGCTGTGAAGAATCTGAGGCCATTGTGTCTCTGGTCCAGGCGATGGCGCGAACACCGCATTCGAGCTGGAGCGGTAGCTCCCATTTTGGCCTGAGGGACTTTTTTGAAGAGGCCCGGCGGCGCCCAGGGCTGCCCCAACTCGCGGTACAAGAGATGAATCTGGCCTTGGAGGACTTGGGGATCACACGCTATCGAGTCGAGTCCATTACCAAGGAATCGCAGGCGGAGCGCGACGTGGATTCTTATGTTGTGCAATTGGTCTCCACCGTCGAAGGCGGCGCGTCCTTCACCATCGGGCTGGCGCATTGACAGGGCTCCGCGTTCGCGCCCCGCGAGGACCACGCTGCGTATGGGCGCTGCTTGCTGCGCCCACAGCCACCGGACGCCGCAAGCAGCGCCCCTACGCCAAGTTCCGGCAAGCCGCAGCATTCCATACGGACGTGGCCAGCGTTTGATTCCGGAATCCTATGGCACTCGGCAAAGCGACAGCCAATGAAATCTATAAGAAGCTGCGCGAGGATTTCCGGCGGCAGTTGAAGAACTATGGCGACACTGCTGAGAGCACGGATCCCGTTCTTGCCGCTCTCTTCCGCACATTCGCCAGCCAGCTCGAATCGCAATACCAGGAGGTTGAGCGCCTCCGGCTGGCGCTACTGGACGAGTTGATCACCGGGCTTGGAATTGAGCGCCGCACCGCGCATCCCGCCCAGACGGTCGTTCGGTTCCCAATGGAGCGCGGCGCCGGGGATATCGACGCCGGGACGGAATTGCTGGGCGAGTCCGCCAGCGGGGAAAAGATGACCTTCACTACGGACGCCTCCCTGAGCGTCTCCACGGCTGCTATCAGCCTCGCGCTCACCTACCAGGGCGGCGCGGTCCGCCTGCTCTCCGGCGTGGACATGCCGGAGACCTTGCAGTCCGCCCGGCCGTCGCTCGATCCGGTCAAAGTTAACCTGGGCGCGAACCCCGCCATTTTCCTGGCAATCGAGGGCTTGCCGGAGAGTCACCTCAGCCAACACGGATTTTTTTTCGAGCTCGGCCCCGACACACAAAACATCCAGGACGCTCTACGGAATGAGACGTGGTGCCTGGTGGGACCGGACGGTGAGCTCGGCGCGCGCGGCATCCTGAGGCCGCGGCGCATCAATGCCGGCGTGCGGACGCTGGCTTGGCTTCTGGATGAGGCTGACGGGGCCGGCAGGCTTCCCGAAAAGGCGAAGGATATCGAAGTTGCCAGCCTTCCGGATGGGTTTTACGCCGGGAGAGTGGTTGTCTTCCCGGTGGTTCCCGCCGCGCGCCGCTATACCTGCCGGATGCCGCGCGGAGTCGAAAACGCGCTCGCGCGAATTTTCGGGCGCGGGTCGAGCCAACTCTTTGACCGCGAGCGGGCTTGGCTGCGGATTTCCATGCCCCGTGAGATATCAGATTTGGAAACGGGCGTAGCGTCGATTTCTTTGCACTCCATGAGCGCGTCGAACGTGGAATGCTTCAATGAGACGATCAACTTTGAAAGACAGGGAACCTCCATCCCGGTGAGCCGTGAGGCGGGAACCCAGCACTTTCTGGTTGCGCCGCTCTCGGTTTTTGGCGCGGCGGGTTCCGTCTATCTGCCGCAGCACGAGCCATCGGCCGATGAGCACGCCGGACGCTATTCGATCCGCAACGGCCGCATTGATATTGATCCCGCGCGCCATCCCGACAACAGCGCGGATGACTATGTAAACCTTCGCCTCTGGATTACGCAGGGCAAGGAAGGAAACGCGGTAGGCCCCGGACAGGTTAGGGGTTTTTTGAAGAGGAGCGCGCCGGCGTCCATGCAGGTGATAAACCCGACCTCGGCGGCGGGTGGAACCAATGAAGAGACAGCGCAAGAGGCCCAGGCCCGCTTTGCGGAAGCGTTGCTATCAAGAGATCGCATCGTCACGCGCGCGGATCTGGCTGCGGCAGTGCGGGCGTTTGACCGGCGCATCCTGAAGGTAGAAGCGTCTCCTGGGCTTCAGAGGTCATTCTACGGCCTAGAGCGCGTCCAGCGGCTGAAGATCTGGCTTCCTCGCGATGAGTTTCTTGACCGTGAGAAGGAATCAGCCGTGCTTCAGAATGAGCTGGCAAGCCATCTTGAGCAGAGGTTTTTATATGGAACGGCCCTGAAGATTGACGTGGAATGGAAATGAGGATCACGCTTGCCCCGCCCATGCCGGATTTTTCCAACCCTTCGCAAGGGTTCCACCACACGGTGGATTCGGCCCTGGAGATTCTTTCCCGTCTGGGCGTGCCCTCTTCACGCATCACGATTGAGATGGCGGGCGCGGGGTGGCCCGCTCGGTGGGTTGTAAATCAGCAGCCTGCTGCCGGCCAGCCACTCACTCCGGACGTCAGGATTTCGCTCTCGGTGGCGGGTTTCGGGTTCTTTAACGCGCTTCCCTTGGGCATGTGGGACGAAGGGGGAGAGGCCGAGCCCGGCACGCGCGAGATGCTCGAGCCGGTTGACGATCCGGTCGAGAAACTCGCCCACTGGATCCGCGGAGGCGCGCGGCTTTTCGACGTCCAACCGGGGAACCATGACGCCTGCATGCGCTGGATCTCTTTGTTTGGGTTGTCGGCTGAGGACTGGCCGGAGGAGAGTTGGTACAACTTGGCGATTCTGCTGCCTCACCTGCATCGTTTGGCGGGGAGGGAAGAGGGAATCCGGCTAGCCCTGAAACTGATCTTTGGCCTGCCCCTGGCGGAAGTTCGGCGGCGGGCGGCATTCAATTGCTTCGCGGAAGAGGATCTGTCCCTGCTGGGCTTTCGGTCGAGCCGTCTTGGCGTCGACCTGATCGTGGGCGATGGCATGGATGATCTAGCCCAATGGATTTTAGTGATTGGCCCCGTGCCGCTGGCCGCGTACTATGAGTTTCACGAGGAGGCTTCACGGCGGCGCCTCGAAGCAATTTTTGACTTGTGTGTGCCCTGCGACCAGAAGTATCGCGTATCGTGGCTCGTTCTCGATCGCGACCGCGCGCCGCGGCTCGGCATCGCGGAAGAGAATTCACGCCTCGGGATTAACACGCACCTCGGCAGAAATATGAGCAGCGTGCCAGAAACCGCGGCTGTGGTGGCGAATTAAGACTGCTCTGGGAGTTGTAGCGCAGAGTTTTGTCTTTAAAACTCTGCG
>JBOGJX010000529.1:0-6502 GCA_050745285.1 Terriglobia bacterium | reverse complement strand
GGGGGGCGAGTGGCGCTCGCCCAAAAGAGGGCGCGCGCCGCGTGCCCCTACCTCACGTTTGGGTAATCGCCATTTTCATCGCAGGTAGTGCGACAGCGGCACATGGGTTCTGCTACGGAAAGTAAATTGTAAATCGAACTCCAATTTCCGCTAAAATGACGAATACCCATTGCGCAGTTCCTTTAGGGCCCATAGCTCAGCGGTTAGAGCCGCGGACTCATAATCCGTTGGTCCCAGGTTCGAATCCTGGTGGGCCCACTCATTGTTTCAATTCAATGGCTTGTGTAGAATCGGGGGATGGTCATAGGTGGGTTGCGGCTGAGTTGCGTATGTGGATCGCGCCGTCCGCACCATGAAGAAGGAGCAAATCCAGAGCGGCGCTTAATTCTGCGTTGCCTTTCTGTCTTTACTACATCCGGGTAGCGGCGGCCTGCGTTTTTCTGCGGCCTTTTCATTGATCCCAGCACAAGCCGCAGAGTTTTAGAAGCAAAACTTTGCGCTACACCTCCGGCGAATACGGCGCCCTTCCCCCGTAGAAAAAAATTCTGCGTGCCCGCACATTTTCTTGCAACCTTTCCATTTTCCTTTGCGTCTTAAAGTTTAACCAACACTTATGACTACCTGGGGAGGCGGGTAACTAGGGCAACCAAGTTACCCACCTCCTCCTTCCTTCGGCGGAATCCTCTCGTTTGCAGGCGTGTCGCAATGTATTTGAAATTAGCAGGGGTGCGCCTACTTTTTGACCTTAGTAGAATGCTGAAAGAGGGTTAGGGGGGGGCGTAACGCAGACCCGCGTCTTTCGGGTCTGCGGTTTTTGACTTGCGCGGGGGAAAGCCGCGGATCTGGAAGTCGCAGGTCCGCGCTACCCGCTAAATGCCATCCGTAACAAACCGTTTAGCGTGCTCCTTCAGGATGCAGCGGTCTTCGACGACTTCCAGCCCCGCCTCGCGCGCGCGGCGGGCGGCGTCCTCATTCGCAATCCCTTCCTGCATCCAGACCACCTTCGCGCCCTTGCGGATGGCGCTCTCAACCACCGGCGGGACAAACTCGGGCCGGCGGAAAATGACGACCACGTCGAATGGCTCAGAGATCTCTTCGAGCGAGGCATAGCAGTGTTCCCCGAAGACCGATTCCACCCCAGGATTCACGGGAAACACGCGATACCCATGGGATCGCATGTAGGCGGCAACGCCGTGACTGGGCCTCGAGAGCTTGGGTGAGAGGCCGACAATGGCAAGGGTCTTGTATCGCAGCAGGATGGCTCGGATAGGATCGGAGGATGCGGGCGGCGAAACTCTTTGCGACGTTCCCGCAGTAGATTGGTTGATCAAGCCATGGGAAGCCATTGGACACCTCCATGTTATGGTGCAGCCGGAACGGGCGTCGCGCAAATACGCCGCATAGCTTGCAGAAAGCGCTCGTTGTCCGCGTGCGTCCCAATCGTAACTCGCAGGGAGGTAGGCAAGCCGTAAACCTTCATCGGGCGCACGATAATGCCTTCCTGCAAAAGCCTAAGGAAATCTTGCTCGCAATCTCTTGCCGTGTCAATGAGCAGAAAATTTCCAGCCGAAGGCGTGAACCGCACCCCGAGAAGCGTAAGCTCCCCGGTGACGAAACGCAGTTCCCGCGCGTTGGATTCGACGGACCTTGCCACGTGCCCGCTATCCCCAACCGCCGCGAGCGCCGCAGCCTGCGCCGGGCGCGAGGTGTTAAAGGGCATGCGGACGCGGTTCAGGCTTTCGATAAGCGCGGCGTGCCCAAAGCCGTAGCCCAGACGCAGCCCCGCCAGCCCATATACCTTAGAGAACGTGCGCAGCACCAGCACGTTTCTTCCCTCGCGTGCGTAATCGCGCGAGTGCGAGTAATCCGGCTGTTGAACGTAGTCGAAGTACGCCTCGTCGAGAACCACCAATACATGTCCGGGGAGCGCGGCCAGGAAATCGTCGAATTCGCTGGCGGTGAAAAGAGTCCCGGTGGGGTTGTTCGGATTGGCCAGAAATATAATCTTGGTTCGCGGCGTCGCGGCGCGGCGGATGGCGGCGAGGTCCACGGCCATTTGGCGTGTTGGGACTAGTATCAACGTGGCGCCTGTCTCCTGGACGGCGATCTGGTAAATATGGAACGCCGATTCCGAGCTAATGCCTTCGTCCCCGGCGGAGAGAAACGTTTTGGCGGCAAGCTCAATCAGCTCGGTCGATCCTGCGCCCAGGATGATCTGGATCGGATCGAGGCCCTGCATCTCCGCGAGCGCCTGCAATAGCTCGTGACCGGCAGAGTCCGGGTAGAGATGAACGCGATCGAGCCCGTGGAGAATAGCTTCAATTGCCTTGGGCGAAGGGCCGAAGGGATTCTCGTTCGACGCGAGCTTGATGGCCTTGATGCCGAGCTCCCGCTCGACTTCCTCGATGGGCTTGCCGGTGGGATACGGGCGGATGCGGCTAGCCCACGCGGGAAGCATTTGTTGGATGGACGACTTCTGCATGGCCGTAGAAATTCACCACCAAGGCACAAAGACACCGCGGAAAATCAAAAGGCAAAAGTCAAATAGCAAAGGTAAGATTGGGACTTGAGACTGCCAACAAGCGCGGGTCTTAAACTCAGGACCATGACGCCGGATTTTTGAATTTTGCCTTTTGCCATTTGACTTTCTTTGATGCTTTTGGGTCTTGATGCCTTTGTGGTTTGGTCTTCGCGCCTTCGCTTCCTGGATGCCAATTTCTTAAACGGTCGACCTCTTCGGCCGTCAAGCGCCGGGCGTGGCCCATGCTTAGCCCGGAAACGGTGAGAAAGGCAATCCGGACGCGCTTCAGTTTGACCACCGGCTGGCCAATGCGTTCAAACATGCGCCGCACCTGATGGTAACGGCCTTCGACCAGCGTGATTTCATACCAGGGCTTGTCCCGCCCGGTGCGCTCGCCGAGCGGGCGAATGACTGCAGGTGACGTTCTTTGGCCGTCCAGTGCGATGCCGGACTCGAGTTTCTTAAGATCGAATGGCGAAGGAGCGCCTTGCAGCTTCACGTGGTAACTTCTGGGCGCCCCGGTCGCGCGTGACATCAAATGGTTGGCCAACTCGCCGTCGTTGGTCATCAGGATCAGGCCGGTGGAATGGTAATCGAGCCTCCCGACGGGGTAGACGCGGTCCTTGATCCCGAGCTTTTGCAAGAGCGAGACCACCGTGAGACGCCCTTCGGGATCGCTCACGGTTGAAACAACGCCATCGGGCTTGTTGAGCAAAAGGGTAATCCGCTCCTTGCCGCGCTGTAGCATCCGGCCGGAAACGCGAATGTGATCGCGCTCAGCGTCCGCCTTCGTGCCCAACTCCGTCACCGTATGCCCGTTGACGGAGACAAGCCCCTGGAGGATCATCTCCTCCGCCTTGCGCCGCGACGTGACTCCCGCCGCCGCAATGATTTTCTGTAGGCGCTCTTGCATATGGTCCTAAAATCCGGTGGGGTCGGGTTTCTCAGCGGCTGGTTGCGATCCCGAATCTTCGCCCTCAGTCGGGGAGGTTGGCGCCGGTTCTAATGCGGGGTTTCCGGTTGGAGCCACTGGTAATTCCGTCTCCGGTTCGCCGGGCAATGGCGCGCCAAGGGCTTGGCGGGCGAGCTCCTCGAATTCCTTGAGGCTGGGCAGCTCGCCCACGTCCTTCAGGCCGAAGTGAACCAGGAAATCGCGCGACGTCTTGTAAAGGATCGGGCGGCCCACCACGTTTTTCCGTCCCGCCGTCACCACCAGCTTCTTTTCCATCAGCGTGTGGGCAACGCCGCCACAATCGACGCCGCGAATCTCCTCGATTTCCGGCAGCGTCACGGGTTGGCGATACGCGATGACGGCAAGCGTTTCGAGCGCTGGTTTCGAGAGGCGGATGGCGGGTTTGAGGCTGCGCACGAAGCGGCGCAGAACTTCATGGTGCTCGGCCTTTGAATAGAATTTATAGCCGCCCGCAACCGGACGGATACAGACGCCGTGCCCCGGCTGATCGTATTCGCGAACCAATTCTTCCAGCGCCGCCTTCACGCGGTCGCGCTCCTCGCCTTCAAGCGATTTTGAGATCACGTCAAGCGCCACCGGGTCGGGCGCCACGTAAATAATGCCTTCTATAAGGGCCTTGAGGGTTTCGTTACTTAGCATCTATTCGTACCTTGCGTCGACGGTATAGCGTTGATTGATGAGGTAGCCACGGCACGGTTTGTGTGCCATGGGTGGTTGCGCATCGAAAGGCTCACGGTACAAACTCTGTACCGTGGCTACTCGCTTTGGGCGCAGCCAGCAGCGCCCCTACGCCTCCACCGCTCCATCCGATGCGCCGGTGGTTTCTTCAAAGCTGGCTTCGATCGCCTCCGTATTGATTCCGGCCATGATCTCTTCAAAGCGCTTGTTGCGATGGATGGTGATGGGACCAAATAGCTCCTTCTGGCGCAGGGCAATGGCGTGAATTCTAACCATTTCGAGCAGGCCGAGCACCAGCGCGATAAGCGCCTGACGGGCCATAACCCCGGCCATTAAATCATCCAGCGCGACGGCGTGCGAGCGCGAGAGGAGCACCTGTTTCACGTGCTCGATCATCTGCGCCACGGAGACCTCCTCGCGCTCGATGCTCAGCGGCGGACGCTTCTTGGCGCGATCCACCACTTCACGGAACGCCGCGATAAGATCAAACACGGAGACGGCAAGGCCCGGCTCATCCTCCGCGTCGATGAATTCGCCAATCCCCGGCTGTGACCAGGAGGCCTCCTCGACCACGCGCTTGGATTGCAGCATTTCCGCCGCGTTCTTGAACTGCTCGTGCTCGATGAGGCGATGCACCAGGTCCGTGCGCGGGTCTTCCTGGTCCTCCTCGGACGCCGCAGGGTCTGGCGGCAATAGAAGGCGCGACTTGATGTGGATCAGCGTGGCGGCCATAAAAATGAACTCTCCGGCCACATCAATGTTCATTTCCTCGAGTACATGGAGATAGTCAAGATACTGGCGCGTGATCTGGGCGATGGGAATATCGTAGATATTGATCTTCTGTTTGCGGATCAGGTCAAGCAACAGGTCGAGTGGACCCTCGTAGAATTGCAGCTTGAGGAGGGGCGTCGCGGAGCTTGGCGGCATTACCACCTTCGCCGCTGGCGCGGTTGATTCCAGCGGATTCGTGCCCGGGGTGGGAAGGTGCCGCGATTGGATTTCATCCATCATCGTGAAGTTACCGGTTTAGCGGCGTTTAAACCCTTCGAACTAGATTCATTGCCGAGCGCACCTCCGACATCGTGCCTTGCGCCACAGCGCGCGCCTTTGCCGTGCCTTGCTCCAGAATGTCCCATACCTGCTGCGGATTGCCCTCGAGCGGTTTGCGCCGCTCCCGGATTGGATCGAGGGACGTGTTTAGATGCTCGGCCATCAGCTTCTTGCATTCGACGCATCCAATTTCCGCCGTGCGGCACTCGCGGTTGACGCGCTCCACCACGTCGGAAGGCGAAAAAATCTTGTGAAAATCGAAAACCGGGCAAACGTCCGGATTGCCAGGGTCCGTTCGGCGCTTGCGGGCGGGGTCGGTCATCATTCCCGCCACCTTCTTTGAAACCACTTCGGGCGAATCGGAAATGTAGATGGCGTTTCCGTAGCTCTTGGACATCTTGCGCCCATCCGTGCCGGGCAGCCGCGGTGAGCGGGTCAGCAGAGCTTGCGGCTCAGGCAAAATATGACTGCAAGAGTGTCCGTACAGATGATTGAACCGCCTCGCGATTTCCCTCGTCAACTCGACGTGCGGCGCTTGGTCTTCACCCACCGGAACCGCATCGGCCTTGTAGATGAGTATGTCAGCCGCTTGCAGCACCGGGTAGCCCAGAAAGCCGTAGGTCTGGAGGTCGCGGTCGCGGAGGTTCTCTTGCTGTTCCTTATAGGATGGGACGCGCTCGAGCCAGCCAAGAGGCGTGAACATGGAGAACATCAGATGCAGCTCGGCGTGTTCAGGCAGGCGGGACTGAACAAAGAACACCGCCTTGGCGGGATCGAGCCCCGCCGCGAGCCAATCCGTTACCATTTCCAGGATGTTCTCCTGCAAGCCCTCGACGTTAGCGTATTCCGTGGTCAGCATGTGCCAGTCGGCTACAAAGTGGTAGCTTTCGTACTGGTCCTGGAGCTTTACCCAGTTTTCCAGTGCGCCCACCAGGTTTCCCAGATGGAGTTTTCCTGTCGGGCGCATACCACTTAAAATCCGCGGACGGCGTTTCTCAGACATAGTATTTTGGGGAGCGGCGCATAGGCCCATCCAGCGTCAGTCAGCGATTCGACGGCCCATCATTCGCACTTTTTTCAGGATAGCATAGGCAGGTGTAGCGCAGAGTTTTGCTTTTAAAACTCTGTGGTTTGTCCTGTTGGTTGGCGGACGGCGCGCATCGTCGCGAGGTGTAGCGCAGAGTTTTGCTTTTAAAACTCTGCGGTTTGTCCTGTTGGTTGGCGGACGGCGCGCATCGCCGCGAGGTGTAGCGCAGAGTTTTGTTTTTAAAACTCTGCGG
>JBOGJX010000528.1:0-2373 GCA_050745285.1 Terriglobia bacterium | reverse complement strand
TAAAAGCGCGGAAGAGCGGAGAGTTGCCGAAGGGCATCAATGTGGACGACTACACCCGGTATCTGTCGACGATAATCGCGGGTCTATCCATCCAGGCAGCCAATGGTTCAACGAAGGCGGAACTCAAGCGGACCGCCCAGATGGCCCTACAGCATTTGGGGTACTGAACCTTGTTGTTGCCGCTGAGGCTGCTTTCCCGCACACCTCATGGAAACGGTCTGCTCCCTCTCAGGGGTGGCTGCTAACAAGAACACGAGTTGTGAGCATTTCTGTCAAAGGCATAGTGGGTATATAAGTCGGCTTTGTGAATCGATCGCAGAAGCTCCCGGATCACGAGCTACTCGGAAGCTGACCCGAACCCGCCCCCAGCGACGATTCTGGGGAGCGCCGAAGGAGATCGGTCCTGGCTGACGGCGCAGGGTAGAGCAAAGCCGCTCGAGTTCCATATTGCCGGCAACACCGAAGCGATTCCGTGTCCCGAAGCACACCCTGTGAGTGCTGCTTGCCATTTCGAGCGTTCGTTGAGGCCCTGAAGTTCGCTTTGCAATTCAGTTCTCCGGCCAAACGTCACCTGCCTTCGTTTCCCCAAGTTTGGCGCGAATCTCGCTGATCCACGCTCCTGGGTGGGCGCCGTGCACTATGCGGCCGAGAAAGCCCAACCGCGCTGCAACATTGTCTCGATTGCGCCGGATATCCTCCTTGGTGACTCTGGTGTACACGGCAAGAAAGGCCTGCATCGTCGCCGGCTTCGCAAAGAGGTACGTTCCGTGCCCGAGCTGCGGAGTTTCAACCGCTACGCCAGAAGGCGTCTCGAAAATATATTCGTCCCTGAAGAGGAATAGCCAGCAAGCGCGCTTAGCAAGCTGGTGGTAGAACACAGGATCATAGTCCGGCCGCCAGGTGATCTGAGCGACGTCGAAGTCGCCGGGCACACTCAACTGCCCGAGCATTCGATCCAGTTCCCGTTTTTCCACGGGCTCGCGCTCGATCCTTGCGCGCAATCGGTCGATGGCTCTTGCGTATTGCCCGAAGCAATGGAAGGTCTTCTTTGCTGCATCAATTTGCTCTTCGAGGTTAGCGGGAAGGTTCATGTGCAAGCGGCTCGGCAGCGCACTCTCCCATTCAACCAACTCCCACTCACCTGACTTCATCCGAAACTTGCCCGTGTGCACGAACGTGGCGTCAATCTCCACTTTCGCGGCGAGCAGATGTTTCCATTGATTCCAGGTTGAGTCCCAGATTACCGGCATCGCCGCCTGGTCCACCATCAGTTCCAGTTTCCTTCGCGCGTCACGGTAGACTGCAGTATTGCAATAGAACTCAAATTTTCTGAGTGGTGCGTGAAAGCGGCGCCGCCTGAGTTCGGGCCGAAAGGCCAGAATGCGGTTCGCAAAGAATGTTTGCCCATCGCGTGACCGGTCACCGGAGACGAGAAGCGACCCAAACCCGGAGTACGGAAACATGGCCGGCGCTTCCGGATCTCGCAATAAGGCATCGTAGCAGGCCCGTAGTTCGGGCTGAGCGAGGATGTTATATGCCCGTTCGAGCTCTCGCTGAGCACTCGGCGACGCGGCGCCCGCTTGAAGTTCCATCTGGCGAATTTTGAACGAAAGGCGCAATTCCGCTGGGCCTGCGGCTGGTGGCATTCCGACCACCTTGTAAAACGGCGGCTGGTTTCCCCAGTCGCGATGTCGGTTGGCGACGTAGAAATAATCGCGCATAGCGGAACATGGAATGTGCACGGCTTTGATCCCCAGGCGGCTGCCTCGAACTTCTGCCATCACGAACAATTCCTTCCGCTTGTCCTCCTTCGGCTGAGTTACGTAGCCAACCGGTGCCTGATAGAGATCATGGAGAGGACGGGAACCCGGTATCTTACGGACATAAATCTCCGTCCCAGCCGATTCTGAGCTGCCGAGTGGCGCTAGGATCTCATCACCCGCACCAAGATAACGACCCAAAACGCTTGATACGAGAAGGGGCGCACCTCCACTCAATTGGCAGACAGCGCGATCACCTTGCGGCGTAACGCGCACCACCGTACCGCCGTAAACGGTCTCAACGGGCGCTGGCGTAAGGGTTGCCACGCTGCACCTATTTACTGACCATCTTCTGCAAACACGGTCGGCCTCACTCCACCCTCCCCAAGCGTGAGCGCAATCTCCTCGATTTCGCCAAGGCCAGCGTCCCCGCACCGCGGGCACACAGGCTGGGACTCATTGCATTCGTCGAGCGGCCAGCCACAGTTTGAACATCTCATTTCACACCTCCAAGAGCTTTGATAACACGGTTCCGCCAGACTGACAAATTTCCAAGCAAACTCTCCTAAACGTTACGGGAATTTTTTCGCGCCGTGCGATAACCCCTTCTTTT
>JBOGJX010000527.1:0-8904 GCA_050745285.1 Terriglobia bacterium | reverse complement strand
CGAAAGATGTTGTCAATGAACAGAAGCACGTCCTGCCCTTCAACGTCGCGGAAGTACTCGGCCACGGTTAGTCCGGTAAGGCCCACGCGCAAGCGTGCTCCCGGCGGCTCCGTCATCTGCCCGTAGATCAGCGCCGCCTTCGACTTATCGGAATTTCCCGGAGCGATCACGCCGGACTCGGTCATTTCCAGCCAGAGATCGTTGCCCTCGCGCGTCCGCTCGCCAACTCCGGAGAATACCGAGACGCCGCCGTGCTTCATCGCGACGTTATTGATCAGCTCCATGATAATCACGGTCTTGCCCACGCCCGCGCCGCCGAAGAGACCTGTCTTTCCGCCCTTCAGATACGGCTCGATGAGGTCAACCACCTTGATACCCGTCTCAAACATTTCCAGGCGGTTGCTCTGCTCGTCGAGGGCGGGGGCATGGCGGTGAATGGGAGAGCGCATTTCCGTTACGACGGGCCCCAGATTATCCACCGGCTCGCCAATCACGTTGAGGATGCGGCCAAGCGTTGCCTTGCCCACGGGCACCGTGATCGGCTCACCGAGGTCGATGGCTCTCATTCCCCGCACCATACCGTCTGTCGGCTCCATGGCCACGCATTTCACGCGTCCTTCGCCCAGGTGTTGCTGCACCTCGGCGATTACGTTGATCGCGAAGGGCGACTCATACCCTTCGGAAGTGATCCGCACCGCGTTAAAAATGGGCGGAAGATGCCCTTCCTCAAAGGCCACGACCACCACGGGCCCCGTCACTTCAACCACTTTGCCGTTCTTCGTTTCTGCCACGGGAATCCTTTCGAAAAAAGCCGTCAGCCTTCAGCAAAAAAGTAGCGCAGAGTTTTGCCTTTAAAACTCTGCGGCTTTTTCGGTGGTGGGTCAGTTTGAGGTGTAGCGGCGGGTTTACCCCGCCATTAGGGGCAGCATGAAGCCGCCCCTACATCCAACTGACCCACTACCGCTTTTTCTATCATCTTGCTGAAAAATTTCTTTTGGCTGTCATTCTGAGAAGGTCGCCGCGGCGACCTTCAGCCGTGCCGCCAAAGCCCTCACCCACCGCGACGGGAAGCACTGCTTCCCCGCGGTCCCCCTCTCCCTCAGGGAGAGGGCTGGAATCAGAAATTGAATATCCGACCCTCTCCCTTCGGGAGAGCGTGGCCGAAGGCCGCGTGAGGGGTGCGTCCTTTGCGCACCGCATGGCTAAAGCCACGCCATGACAGTTCTGAAGAGAACTTAACACGGTCATGCTTGCTGACCGCTGACCGCTGATCGCTCTTTTACAGCGCCGCCGCGCCGCTCACAATCTCAATAATTTCCTTCGTGATAGCGGCCTGGCGCACGCGGTTCAAGTGAAGCGTGTATGAAGCAATCAGGTCGGTCGCGTTGTTGGTGGCCGTGTCCATGGCCGTCATCTTGGAGGCAAACTCCGCCGCCTGCGATTCAAGCAGGGCGCGGTAAACCTCCGCCTCGATGTAACGCGGCAGCAGACGCGCGAAAATTTCCGCGGGGGGCTGCTCATAGATATAGTCCACCAAGGTCTCGCCCGGCTTCGGCTCTTCGGTCTTTATGGGGAGAAGTCGCTCGGTCGCCAGACGAGGTGCAAAGAGCGACTTGAATTCGTTGTAGATCAAATCAACCGCATCCACCGACTCGTTCGCGTATAACTCTACGATCTCGGCCGCGAGTTTTTGCGCGCTCTCAAACTCCACGCGGCGCTGGAAAAGGTTTGCATACTCGCCCTCCATCTTCACTTCCCGACGGCGGAAAAAATCGCGCCCTTTGCGCCCTGCGGCGATCATCTGCACATCGAGAGTCTTATTTTCATCAAGATACTTTTGCGCGGCGCGCAGCAGGTTCGTGTTAAACGCCCCGCATAACCCGCGGTCTGCCGTCACGAGCACCAGCAACACCTTGCGCACCGGCCGTTCGGCCAGCAGCGGGTGGCTGCGGTCGTCCGTGCGCGCGGCAAGGCTCGAAAGGAACTCGCGCATGAGCGTCGCATACGGCCTCGCATTGATGACCCGCTCCTGAGCGCGCCGCAGCCGGGCTGCGGCCACCATCTTCATGGCGCGCGTGATCTGTTGCATGTTTTTCACCGACCGTATCCGGCGGCGGAGATCAAGAGTATTGGGCACGATATTGTTTTCGTAATAGCGGCCAAAGGGCGCAGCGAGCAGCGCACCTACGGAAATTACGCCGTCTTCGCCATGGCCGCTTGTTCGGTCTTGAACTTGACCTTGTATTCGTCAAGCGCCTTGCGAATTGCGGCGCGCAACTCATCATCCAAAATCTTCTTTTCAGCGATTTGGGCGAAGACGCTCGGATAGGATGCCGCCATGAAGTCATAGAGTCCCTTTTCAAACGGCCGGCACTCTTCGATTGGCAAATCGTCCAGAGCTCCGTTGACGCCCGCGAAGATAATCAAAATCTGTTTCTCGACTGGCAGCGGCTGGTACTGATCCTGCTTCAGGATTTCCGTCAGGCGGCGCCCGCGATTCAACTGCGCCTGCGTTGCCTTGTCAAGGTCGCTGCCAAACTGGGCGAAGGCGGCAAGCTCCCGGTATTGCGCGAGGTCGAGCCGCAAGGTTCCGGCTACCTGCTTCATTGCCTTGATCTGCGCGTTGCCGCCGACGCGCGATACGGAAAGGCCCACGTCCACGGCCGGGCGCACGCCCGAGTTGAAAAGATCCGCTTGAAGATATATCTGGCCGTCGGTAATTGAAATCACGTTGGTCGGAATGTAAGCGGAAATGTCGCCCGCCTGCGTCTCAATGACGGGGAGCGCCGTAAGCGATCCGCCTCCCTTTTCCTTGTTCAGCTTGGCGGCCCGCTCGAGGAGGCGCGAGTGAAGATAAAACACGTCGCCGGGATATGCCTCGCGCCCCGGAGGCCGGCGCAGCAGCAAAGAAATCTCTCGATAGGCCACCGCGTGCTTGGAAAGATCGTCGTAAATGCACAATACGTGGCGGCCGCGATCACGGAAGTATTCGCCCATCGCGCAGCCGGCGTAGGGAGCAAGGTACTGCATGGGCGCGGGCACCGATGCGCTCGCCGCCACCACGATGCAATACTTCATGGCATCAAATTCTTCCAGCCTTGCGACCACCTGCGAGATGGTCGAGCGCTTCTGGCCAATGGCGACATAAATACAAATCACATCGCCGCCTTTTTGATTAATGATGGTATCGAGCGCAACGGCGGTCTTGCCCGTCTGGCGGTCGCCGATGATCAGTTCGCGCTGGCCGCGGCCGATGGGGATCATGGCGTCGATCGACTTGATTCCGGTCTGCAGCGGCTCCTTCACCGGGCTGCGATCGACCACGCCCGGCGCGATTCGCTCCACCGTATTGAATTCCGTGGTGCCGATGGGGCCACGGTCATCGAGAGGAACGCCCAGCGGATCAACCACGCGCCCAACTAAAGCGTCGCCTACCGGAACGGACATGATGCGCCCCGTGCGCTTCACCATGTCGCCTTCTTCGATGAGCGTATAGTCGCCGAGCAGCACCGCGCTCACCTGGTCTTCTTCCAGGTTGAGCGCCAGGCCGGCCACGTCATGCGGCAGGCTGATCAACTCGCCCGCCATCACATTGTCAAGGCCGTGAATTCGCGCCACGCCGTCGCCCACCGAGATCACCGAGCCTACCTCGCTCACCGTGACGCTGCGGTCAAAGTTCTGAATCTGGTCCCGAATGATGCTGGTAATTTCGTCCGCTTTAATCTGTGGCATATTGAAATCCGTTCTGTAGGGTCAACAGGTAGCGCAGAGTTTTGCTGTTAAAACTCTGCGGCTTTTTGTAGCGCGGCCTCTGGCCACCCGAAATGTGATGCGCGATTCCCCTCCTGGATCAGGAGGGGCCAGGGGTGGTCGATATTCGTTGCCATTCTTTGCAGCACCACCCCTACCCCCTCCTCAACTGAGGAGGGGAGTCGCAGCCACGGTTGGCACTTTTCCAACCGTGGGCTTTCCCATGATGACAAGCCCACGGTTAACTCAAACTGCGAGTTAACCGTGGCTACCCTCGCGCTCCGATCTGTTCCCGTATCCGGTCGAGCGAGCCGCGCACTGAGCCGTCATAGATCACGCTTTTGATCTGCGCCACCACTCCCCCCACAAGCGCGGGATCCACGCCGTACTCGATTTCCACCCGCTTCCGGGTAAGATCGTGAAATCGCCCGGCTAAGGCGCCGCGCTCGATTTCGCTGAGCGGCGCGGCGGAGATCACCTTCATCTCGGCCACACCTAACTCGTCATTGGCGATGGCCTGAAAGTCGGCGCGAATTTCATCCAGCTTATTGATTCGGTAATGGTCAAGCAGCACGCGCAGAAAATTCCCTGTCCCGGCAGAGGTTCCAAGGCGCGCGAGAATCGCATTCAGGACATCCTGCTTCTGCTGCGGCTTCACCGCCGGGCTCTCAAACACCTCACGCAACTCGGCGCTCTCGCGGTAAACCTCCGCGAACGTTTCAAGCTCCTGCGTTGCTTTCGCAAAGTCTCCCTGCGGCCCCACCACTTCGGCGAAGGCGCGAGCATAGCGCTGGGCTACGGCTTCCGGCATCTAGAATTTTCCTTAATTGAGCCAATTCGTACTTGCAGTGATGTATCCTCCCTCACCCGGCGCGACGGGAAGCCCCGCTTCCCCGCGCCACCCTCTCCCTGAGGGAGAGGGCTGGTATTCACGCACGGTAGGGAAACGCACCGGCCCTCTCCCCTGGGGGAGAGGGTGGCCCAGAGGGCCGGGTGAGGGGCTTATCCGCACAAAAAATACGTCATCCATTACGAATGACGCTACCCAATCACTCAATCAGTCAATCAATTACTACATCAGTCAATGCGTTTTCCGTTCCGGATTCCTTCAAGGAACCGGCTCACCAGCCGTGCGCGGCCAGCTTCATCCAGGCGTTCGCGGATCATCTTTTCGGCCAGCGCAATCGCCTCATTCGCCGCCGTCCTTTTCAATTCCAGCCGTGCGGCCTGGGTGGCGCTTTCAATCATATTGCGCGCCGACTCCAAAATTCGCTTGCCTTCCTCTTCACCCGCCTGGCGCAGCCGGGCAAGTTCCAATTCCCTTTCCTGAACGGCAGAAGCCTTGAAGTCGGCAATGTCCGCTTCGAGGCGGCGCATCTTTTCTTCCGCCTGCGCGAGCTCGGCCCGCGCGGCTTCGAGCGCTTTACGGCCCTCTTCGAGGTCATGCTCCAAGGCAGCCGAGCGGCTTTCAAAAAAATGTCCCACCCGCTTGCGGAACACGTAGACCAGCACCACCACGAGCAGAATGAAGTTGATCCAGTCGAAAAGGTCTTTGTGGCTTGAAGGCGAGCTCCCGGACGGCTGCTCAATGAGCCATGCTGGCACAGCGGCGCGCATCGCCGTTGCCGCCGCTAAGGGTAAGGGCGCCGCTTGCAGCGTGCAGAAGTTTGTAGGTCTGCGCCGCGGCGCCGCAGCCATAAATCCCGGCAAAGCCACAAGGGCGGCGCTCAGAAGAAGTGTTATGAGGAAAAAACGGAGTGTACGATTCAAGCTGCCGCGCCCCCGCTGAGAATCTTTTCTGCAATCTCATTGGCGAGCGTCTGGCAGGAAACCGAGAGCTGTTGCCTGACCAAGCCCGCTTCCGCGGCGATGGCGGCTTGCGCTTCCTTCACGAGTCCCTCGGAGCGTTCCCGCGCCGCCCGCAGTGATGCCTCATGCTGGACAAGCGCCTTGGCGTGCTCGGTCTGGCGCTGGCTATACACTTCCATCCGTGCCGCCTGCAGGGCCGCTTCGTATTGCCGGGACTTGGTCTCCGCCTCGCTCATCTGCTCGCGGGCGCGGGACATGGCGCCCACTGTGCCCTCGGCACGCTTCTTCATCACGTCCGCGATGGGGCGGAAGAACAAGCGGTCCAGAATAGCCAGTAGAATGATGATAAAAATTACGGTGGGAATGCTGCGGACGAACAGCAGTCCGATCAGCTTAAATGCGTCGCCCATTTAGAGTTCGCAGACCTACATTGCCTTCGCCGGGTATCTATAGAATAAAAAATGTAACACGCCGTTTCTAAGGGTGTCAAGGAAGGCGAGCGCTGTGTGTGGCGCAGTTTGGCAATGGAAGGGCACGGTTTTAACCGTGCCGTAAACGCCCTCACCCACCACTTCGTGGTCCCCCCTCTCCCAAAGGGAGAGGGGAGGGGGGTGAGGGGACGGCGCTCACGGCATGGCTAAAGCCATGCCCTTCCGCTGTATTTTCATGGCTTTGAGGGTGTCGCCAAGCGACATGAGCATCTGCTTGCCGTATTCAAAAAAACATAGATTCTTCGCCGAGTTTACCCTGAGCGAAGCCGAAGGGCTCAGTACTGACGACAAACAGGCGTTTTCAGCCACCTGCAGGGGAGTTTCATGAAGCTTGCTGCTTTTCCCAAGTGTTTTATGGATCAGCTCGTGGTCGACCACAGCATGACCGTGTTCGACTGGATTGAAATGGCGGCGGAGCTGCCGGTGGATGGCCTTGAGATGTACAGCGGCTTTCTCGAGAGCTTTGAACCGGCGTATATCGGGAGCGTCCGCAACGCGATCGAGCGCCGTGGCTTCGAAATGCCCATGCTCTGCTGCTCACCGGATTTTACGTCTCCTGATCCCGTGGAGCGCAAGAAGCAGATCGAAATCGAAAAGAGCATGATCGACGTTACTGCCGCGTTGGGAGGCCGGTACTGCCGGGTGCTTTCCGGCCAGCGCCGGCCCGAAGTTTCAAGAACACAGGGCATCGCGTGGGTCGCGGAGTGCCTCCGCGAGCTCGTCCAATACGCCGCGCAAAAAAACGTGGTGCTTTCTCTCGAAAACCATTACAAGGACAATTACTGGCAGCACCCGGAATTCGCCCAGATGAGTGACGTGTTTATTGAAGTCCTCGGCCAGGTTGACTCGCCCTGGCTGGGCGCGCAGTTTGACCCCTCCAATGCGATTCTCGCCGGTGAAGACCCGATTGATCTCCTGGAGAAAATTAAGTGTCGCGTGGTGACCATGCACGCGAGCGACCGGCGGCTGAAACCCGGCCATGCAATCGAGGAGTTGCGACGCGCAGAGGATTCCGTAGGGTACGCGGCGATTCTTTCCCACGGGGTGATCGGAAGCGGACTGAACGACTTCCCCAAAATCTTTTCAATTCTCAGAGGCGTGGGATTCGACGGCTGGGTTTCAATCGAAGACGGCGTCAGCGGCTTCGACGAAATCCGGAAGTCCGCGGAATTCCTGCTGCCCTTCATCCGCGGCTAGGGACACTACCGTGTAGCGCAGAGTTTTGCTTTTAAAACTCTGCGGCTTTTGTATCCGAGCGCGTAGGCTATACGCAAGCGGCACAGACATTCCGTCTTTACCATGTCTGTGATCCCCGCCGCCGCGCATATGATATACAGTTTACGAGGCGGGTTTGCGCGAACTCATCCAGGCCGTGGGCAAAGAGCTTCCGCAAGCAAGCCTCGCGCGCGCGGCCTCGATCTGTTTTAGCCTCTCCGTTCTCACCTATCTGATTTCCATCGCGGTCTCCCAGTCCTTTTTCGCGCTAGCCTCGGTGCTTTATTTTGCCCATCTGCTGCACGCAAACCCCACGCCCCGAATTGGGTTCCCGCCCGTTAAGTTGCCCCTCGCGCTTTTCTGCGTGTGGACAGTTATTTCGGTCCTCTTCGCCGGAAGCCCTGCTGTGGGTGGTTTTGCTATACGCAAGCTGACCCTGTTCCTCATTCTGTTACTCACGGTGAACCTGGTCGTGGGCGCGCGGCATCTGCTTTTCCTCTTCAAGGCGCTGTTTGTTGAGGCGGCAGTGGCCGGAATCGTGGGGGTCGTCCAATTCACGGGGCAGTATCGCAATGTGCGTGTGGCGCATCCGCATCAGATTTATCTTTACATGACGCTCACCCGGATCACCGGTTTTCAAGGCCACTGGATGAACTTCGGCGGGCAACAAATGCTGGTTTTCTGCGGACTGCTGGCGCTCTTGCTGCTCGCGGCGGAAAGGCGGTGGGGTTCCGGCCCGGTATGCCTGGCGAGCGCCGACGGCGGGGCTCGATCTGGTTTTTGGTGGATCGTGATGGCCGTCATCGCGCTGTCGATCCTCTTAAACCTCACGCGGGGTGTTTGGTTGGGATGCTTTGTGGGAGCCGTTTACATTCTGGCGCGCTGGCGGGCAAAGTGGCTGTGGGCGCTGCCCGTGCTTGTGGCGCTCTCGATCTTTGCCGGGCCCCGCATGATGCGCGAGCGGGAAGCCTCCGTCTTCCATCCTCGCCGCGACAACTCGCTGGCCGAGCGGTTTGAGATGTGGCGCGTGGGATGGAAGATGATTCTAAAGCACCCCTTGGTGGGCGTGGGGCCGGATAACATTCCCGCGGTGTATGACCTCTACCTGCCTCCAGGAAAACCTCCGATGGTTGGATACCACGACCACCTGCACAATAATTTTGTCCAGTACGCGGCGGAGCGGGGCCTTCCCTGCCTTGCCGCGTGGATTTGGTTGGTGGTGGCTCTGCTCTGGTACTGTGTGAAAATCCGGCGCCGCAGGCCGCGCCTTCGATGGGTTACTGACGCCGCCATCGCCGCCTGGATCGCCATGATTGTGGAGGGAACTTTCGAATTCAGTTTCGGCTCATCTCCTGTGCTGATGTTATTCTTGTTTGTGATTGCCGCACCTTTTGTCATAGAAGGTATCGAGGCGCGCGCCACGGAGAGCGATATGGAAGGCTTAACAGGTTGCTGAAAACCTCCGTAAGCGTGTCATTCTGGGGAGCCGAAGGCGACGAAGAATCTTGCAACTTGTCGCTTGAGCACAAAAGCGGTCGTTCATGCCGCTTTGCGACACCTGCAGAGCATGAAAATTCAGTCGGAAGGGCACGGCTTCAGCCGTGCCGTCCCGTCGGACCATGCGTTTGACCTTCTTCCG
>JBOGJX010000526.1:0-3982 GCA_050745285.1 Terriglobia bacterium | reverse complement strand
ACGCTTTCAACGCCGGCTATGCCAGAGTAACCGGTATGGACTATGACCTAGTTGGCAGTCTCGATGCCGATATCACGTTCGATGAGGGGTATTTCGATTTCCTCTTAAAAAAGTTTGCTGAGAATCCCCAATTGGGCGTCGCGGGAACGCCTTTCAAGGAGGGCTCGCGGCAGTACGATTACCGCTTTACGAGCATCGAGCATGTCTCGGGAGCCTGCCAGTTGTTTCGGCGCGCGTGTTTCGAAGAAATCGGCGGATATGTGCCGATCAAAAGCGGGGGAATTGACTTGGTTGCCGTGATTACCGCGCGCATGAAAGGCTGGCAGACCAGAAGCTTCGCGGAGAAGCAATGTACTCATCACCGGACGATGGGCACGGCCAACCGCAACGCGGTGATGAGCGCCTTCCACGGAGGATATACCGACTACACGCATGGATGCGATCCGGTGTGGGAGCTGTTCCGTTGCACCTATCAGATGAGCCGCCCGCCCATTGTCTTGAACGGGGCTTTCTGCCTGGCCGGGTTCTTCTGGGCGATGGTGACGCGGGCGAAAAAGTCTGTGTCCCAAGAACTAGCACAGTTTCGGCGAAACGAACAGTTGCGCCGGCTTCGCCAATTCTTCAAAAATACTCTGGATCGCAAGCTCACTTCTACGAAGCGCGGTGCCGAGGATTTCAATGCACCCTAACGTGAGTCAGCCCACAAGCGGCGGGCCGAATGCTATGACGAGCAATGGGCCTAAGCCTAACAAGGCCACAGCCAAAATGAAGAAGTGGCTTGTACAGTCACCAGTCGGGTATTCGAAAACGGTCGATATGATAAACCGTCTGCCCCTGCTCAATGACTGGCGGCAGAGACACATAGGCGCCCCGTACTTCAACAACAGGTTCCAGTTGTATGACTACCTCTCCACAGAAATCATTGGGTCCAATCCGATAACCTATTTGGAATTCGGCGTTTGGGAAGGGGAATCGATCCGGTATTGGATGGGCTTAAATAGAAACCCAGCCAGTGAGTTCACAGGGTTCGACACGTTCGAGGGACTCCCGGAGGTGTGGCACAGGTACGTCGGAAAGATGGACAAGGGGCATTTCTGCACAAAGGGAGAACCACCGAAGTGCGACGACAAGCGCGCACGGTTCGTCAAAGGCTTGTTTCAGGAGACACTCCCGAAGTTCCTGGAATCCTTCAACCGGCAGAATCAAATCGTGATCAATAATGATTCCGATTTATATTCGTCTACCTTGTACACGCTGTGCAGTTTGCACCCCTTCATGCGCGCGGGCACGGTAGTTATCCTTGACGAATTTTCCCAAGTTTTAGACGAATTCAGGGCGCTCGAAGACTATTGCACATCCTTCATGCGCACGTACGAGGTTCTGGGCGCGTCGGGTCAGTATTACGATCGTGTTGCGATTCGGTTTGTTAAGTAGCCTGTCCGGGGTGATCAGGACTCTTTACGCGACCCAAAATCAAGCCTCGAAAGGCGCAAATGCTGCTTCCGGGAGCAAACGTGCAGATGATCGACCAGGAGGTGAAGGAGAGGGCGAGTATTCTGAAAGCCGCACCGATTGAGATCAAGTGGCATTCTGGTGTCTCTATATTTGCTTCTGAGGGTTTCCTTAGAGCCGTTGGCGATGGCTACGGATGGATTGGAGGCACAGATGATTCGGGAGACCTGCGCTGCATATTACCTTATACAATCATTCGGAAGCCCGGCTTCCGCATGGTACGCTTCCGAACTGAGACTCTTTCAATGGGCCAAGAGCTTGATTTAGAAGAGGAAAAGTCGTTTTTAAGCAGCACCGTTGAATATTTTCGCTCAGCCGGTGCTGACGTGATCATTCCTGCAACCAATACAGCGATTCTTCGAACATACCCCGATGGGGCCCTTGCCGCGCCGTATGGCACGTTTGTCAAGGATTTGGACCAGCCTGAAGAAACGTTGTGGCGGGGGATACACGCGGATTATCGGCAGAACATCCGAAAAGCAATTAAAGTGGGCGTTCGCGTTGAGAGTGGGATGCAGTACCTCGAAACTTCGTACGACCTCGTTGCGGACACCTTGAAGAGATCGGGCCACAAATTTAAGAGCTATAGAAAGTTCAAGGATGTTCTTCTGAGTTTTGGTGAAAACCTTAGGCTATTCATAGCTGAACACGAAGGTGTTGTCCAAGCCTGCATGGTGGGTCCCTTCAGCGAGTACAGCGCGTACGACTGGTATAGCGGCACAATTTCAAAACCCGTGAGAGGTTCGATGCACTTACTCCTCTGGGAGGCCCTTCGTCAGTTCCGTGAAATGGGTGTCAAGCGTTTCAATTTTGCGGGTGTGCGAATCAGCCCAGATAAGGGATCAAAGCAAGAAGGCATAATGAATTTCAAAATGCGTTTCGGCGGCAACCTAGTTCGCGGGTACATGTGGAAATACTCGCTTCGGCCGTTGAAATTCGCCGCCTATTCGCTTGCTGTTCGCTTGCTAATGGGTGGCGACATCGTGGATCAGGAGCGCCATCGGCTTGCCAGGGGATAAACGGAGGGACAGCGCCTTCATGCTGAGCAGGCCTGCGCCCACAATCCGGGGCACGGAGGGGGTAGCCACGGTTAAGTCGCAGTTTGGGTTAACCGTGGGCTTGCTCCCAAGTAAAAAGCCCACGGTTGGAGAAGCGCCAACCATGGCTACCTCCTCCACTGGGGCTCTCATCGTGAACGCTGACGATTGGGGGCGGGACAACGAGACTACGGATCTCACCCTGGAATGCGTCCTTCGGGGAAGCGTTTCCTCGGTGAGCGCCATGGTCTTCATGGAGGGTTCCGAGCGGGCCGCGGTTATCGCCAGAGAAAACGGAATCGATGCGGGCCTTCACCTCAACTTTACGGCTCCGTTTTCGGCGCTGCACTGTCCAGCACGGCTTGTGGAACATCAATACAGAATCGCCAATCGCTTGTTGCGCCATCGTCTCGCCCAAGCCTTGTTTTACCCAACGTTGATGAGATCTTTCGAGTATGTTGTGTCAGCCCAGCTCGACGAGTTCTGCCGCCTCTATGGCGCGCCGCCGGAGCGGCTCGATGGCCATCATCACATGCACCTTTGCGCCAATGTCTTCCTTGGAAGCCTGCTGCCACGCGGAGCCGTTGTTCGGCGGAACTTCTCATTTGAACCTGGAGAGAAGGGTTTCGTTAACCGCCTCTATCGTCAGGTCGTGGACCGCATGTTGGCCCGGCGCCATCGCCTCACCGATTTCTTTTTCTCGCTCAACCCGCTCGAACCCCCGGGCCGCCTGCAACGGATCTTCGCTCTGGCTCGCCGGTTTGTCGTCGAGGTGGAGACGCATCCCGTCAATCCGGAAGAATACCGGTTTCTGGCGGAAGGTGAAATCTCCCGTTGGATAGGGGTTTGCCCGATTGCCTCCCGTTTCGCCGTGAAACCGAATGGACGCACGTAGCATTGATCCCAGTTTGCCCTGGGGCGCGTCCGCCGTTTCGTGCCCCCGCCGGGTGCGCTGACCGGCAAAACTCTGCATATTAGTGTCTGCGTTTGTACTTATCAGCGGCCATAGTAGAACGACAGAAGTTCATTTCTCAATAAGGAGAGTAAACAATATGCGTATCTTCATCCCTGGGCTGGACGGCTATCTGGGTTGGTCGCTAGCCCAACACCTAACCCATCGAGGCCATGAGGTCGCAGGAGCGGACATTTTGTTTCGTCGCAAATGGGTAGAGGAAATGGGCTCCTGGAGCGCGACTCCCATTGCCAGTATCGAAGATCGGCTGAGCGCGTTCAAGAGCCGATACGGGAAGCCGGTGCGGTTCTGGGAGGGTGATCTCCGCGAATACGGCCTTGTCGAAAAAATCTTTAGGGAGTTCCAGCCGGAAGCCGTTGTCCACCTTGGCGAGTGTCCTTCGGCGCCGTACTCCATGATGGACGTCGAACACACTGTCTTTGTGCAGACCAACAACATCACGAGCACGTTGAATATCATG
>JBOGJX010000525.1:0-7698 GCA_050745285.1 Terriglobia bacterium | reverse complement strand
CTCCAGATATGATGCTGCGTCCGCGGCCGCAAAAGGTGGAAGACGAGATCCGCTACGCGCGCGACATGCACCTGAACACGATCCGGCTGGAAGGCAAGTTGATGGATAATCACTTCTTCAACGTCTGCGACCGCGAGGGGATGCTCGTGATCGCCGGTTGGTGCTGCTGTTCGCACTGGGAACGATGGAAAAGCTGGAAGCCGGTGGATTACGAGGTGGCACGGGAGTCGCTGCGGTCCCAGGTGCGGCGGCTGCGCAACCACCCGTGCATTCTCGCCTTCTTTTATGGCAGCGACAATACGCCACCCGCGCGGGCCGAAGCCGTCTACCTGAAGGTGTTCCGCGAGGAGCACTGGCCCAATCCGACGGTAGCAGGCGCGTCCTTTCGCAAGACGGTTGGCGCGGGCTGGACCGGGGTGAAGATGACGGGGCCTTATCAATACGTGGCGCCTTCCTATTGGTATGACGACCACACGGGTGGGGGCGCCTTCGGATTCAACACCGAAACCAGCGCTGGCGCGGCCGTCCCGGTGATTGCAAGCTTGAAGCAAATGATGCCGGCGAGCGATCTTTGGCCGATCAACGACGTGTGGATCGATCACACCGGCGGCGGCGTTTTCAAAAATATGAGCTATTACACGATGATCCTGGACAAGCGCTACGGAAAGGCCCACACGCTCGAAGACTACGTGGAAAAAGCGCAGGTGATGGACTACGAAAGCGAGCGCGCCATGTTCGAGGCTTACGGCCGGAACAAGTACACTTCCACGGGCGTGATTCAGTGGATGTTGAATAACGCGTGGCCGTCCATGATCTGGCACCTTTACGATTACTACCTGCGTCCCGGCGGCGGCTACTTCGGGACCAAGAAGGCTTGCGAGCCGCTGCACGTGCAGTATTCCTACGATAACCAATCTATCGTGGTTGTGAACTCCACCCTCCATTCTTATGAGGGTTACACCGCCGCGGCCACCGTCTATAACCTTAATCTCAAGCAGAGATTTTCGAAAGAGGCTTCGCTGAATATTCCTCCGGATAGCTCGAACGTAGCTTTCACCCTTCCGCCTCTCCGCAAGCTCTCGAAAACCTATTTTGTCCGCCTCATGCTGAAAGACCCGGCAGGAAAGGTGGTGAACCGTAATTTCTACTGGCTCTCCACCCACCCGGATGTTTCCGATTGGAAAGGCTCGAAATGGTATTACACGCCACTTTCTTCCTACTCTGACCTGACGGAACTCGAAAAGCTGCCCAAGGTGGCCCTGCATGTTTCCGCAGAGGCGGCAACGCAGGGGACGGAGGGACTCGAGCACGTCACCGTGGAAAATCCCACATCTCACCTGGCTTTTTTTGTTCACCTCACCGTGCTGAAAGGCCAGGGCGGGGAAGACGTTCATCCGGCTCTCTGGCAGGATAACGACTTCGAGTTGATGCCGGGTGAGACGCGGGCAATCACCGCCAGCTTCCGCCAGTCGGAGTTAGGCGGCGCGCAACCGGTCGTCGAAGTGGACGGCTGGAACGTGAAGCCGGCCACGGCAAATTAAAACGTAAATCGAATTCCCGGCTAAAGGATAAACCACAGAGACACCAAGAAAGATTGCTTTCAATCAATCTGCTCTTGGTGTCTTCGTGTCTTTGTGGTGAAATGATGATGTTCAGTAGCCATGGCCTTCTGCCGCCTGTCAAGCGGTCGCGAGGAAAACGAAGGAGACGATCAACCCGATGCTGGAACTTGGATTTGTCCGCGACAATCTGGACCTGGTGCGGCGAAAGCTTGCCGAGCGTGGCGCGCCCGATCTGCTGGCAGATTTTGAATCGCTCGACCGCGAGCGGCGGAAATTCCTGATCGAAGCGGAGGCGCTCAAAGCGCATCGCAATAAAGTGTCTGATGAGATCGCCGCTCTCAAGAAGCAGAAGCAGGACGCTTCCGCCATGATTGCGGAGATGAAACAGGCGGGCGCGGAAATTGCCAGGCTCGACCAGAGAGCCAAGGCGCAGGACAAGACGCTGCAGGAAATTCTGAGGAATATCCCAAACTTGCCGGATGGAACCGTGCCCGTGGGCAGGGGCGCGGAAGACAACCAAGAGGTCCGCCGTTGGGGCGCGCCGCGCCGCTTTGATTTTGAGCCGAAGGCCCATTGGGACCTGGGACCCGCACTCGGCATTCTGGATTTTGACCGCGCCGCCAAAATTACCGGCGCGCGATTTGCCATTTACTACGGGATGGGCGCCCGGCTTGAACGTGCCCTCGCCAATTTTATGCTCGACCTTCACACACGCGAGCACGGCTATCGGGAAGTCCTTCCGCCCTTCATAGTGAACTCCGCCACTCTCTACGGCACCGGCCAGCTACCCAAATTCTCGCAAGACCTTTTCAAGCTGGAAGGCACGGATTACTGGCTCATCCCAACGGCCGAAGTGCCCGTTACAAATCTTTACCGTGACGAGGTGCTGGAGGCAGAGAGCCTTCCCATCAAGTACTGTGCCTGGACGGCTTGCTTTCGCAGCGAGGCCGGCTCCTACGGCAAGGACACACGGGGATTGATTCGCCAGCATCAGTTTCAGAAAGTTGAGCTGGTAAAGTTCGCCTTGCCCGAGCAATCGTATGACGAGCTTGAGAGCATGACGCGCAACGCCGGCGCGGTGCTCGAGCGCCTGGGCCTGCCCTACCGCGTCGTGGCGCTGTCAACGGGCGACATGGGCTTCAGCTCGGCAAAAACCTACGATCTTGAAGTGTGGCTGCCTTCGAGCGGCGGTTACAGAGAAATTTCTTCGTGCTCAAATTGCGAGGCGTTCCAGGCGCGCCGCGCTAACATCCGCTTCCGGCGGGGTAAAAGCAAGACGGAGTTTGTTCACACACTGAATGGCAGCGGCGTGGCTGTGGGGCGCACGTGGCTTGCCATCCTGGAGAATTACCAGCAAGCCGACGGCTCGGTGATTATTCCCGAAGTATTGCGGCCCTATCTTGGCGGGCAAGAACGGATCGAAAAGCAGTAGGGGCGCTGTAGCGCAGAGTTTTGTTGTTAAAACTCTGCGGCTTTTCATATTCATCAAAGCAGTCGGTCATGTCGCTTTGCGACACCCGCAAAGCATGAAAATGAGGACGGAAGGGCATGGCTTCAGACATGCCGCAGCGGGAGAGACACCCGGGGACGGCTCCGTTACGGCACGGTTAAAACCGTGCCCTTCCGTCTCTCGACTGGAAGTTTCACAGCAGTTTGTTGAAAAACACTCTCATCAACCTTCCAAGGAGGCTGGGTTTCGCGCGTGTTGGAATTATATCGAGCCTTAGGACAGTAATCCAAGCACATAGACCAGCATAGAGAAGATTGTCGCTATCCATCTCCTTGTTATCTCTATCGACATAAGTCAGCGGCGGGTTGACCGTATCCCGCCCAGAGTGGCACTCACTTGGCGTGGATGCCACGGCATAACCAACCTTTGTTCAACGACATACGGGCAATCATATTTCAATCATTAAAGAATCATAAGCCAACCATTGAGTGGAATATCGGGACTCCGTATTGTTCGGTGAGCATGAGAGGCCAAAACGAAAAGGAGACAGATTATTGCTCTTTTCCGCTTTCGCGTTTTGCATTCTATTATTTGCGAGGCGTGGGTGCTTCAACCCTATGGGAGTTAATACCTCCCTGGGCGGTCAGAAGTGTGCATCAAGCTTCAACCTGAGCCGGTTGTTTGGGCACTTTGCCGGTTCTGGAAGGAAGTTCAAACCTAAAATAAAAAGGAGCGAAGGGGGGGCTCTATTCAGCAAATCTTGGGCTGCCTCTTACCAAAAGCATATGAAAATCCGAAATCTAGTTTCAATCACTCTTGGGGCCGGCATGATTCTTTTGTGTTCCGGACTCTCTTGGGCGTCAGCAAATCCGCCGTGTCCGCAGCTCGGGCATGCCGACGGATGCAACACTATCATCACACTCAACAATGGTGGCACAGCCACCGTTGCCATCACCAGCGCAGTGGTTTATGACGGCGTCGAGGACCAACTCGTCGGCGTTATCAACAATAGCGGTTCCCCCATTGGCAGCCTCAGCCTGAGTGGAAGCCAGATATTTGGCTTCGATAGCGATGGCGCCTTCTCGCCCCAGTGTGACAATTCCGGAGGAGCCATCTATGCGTGCGGCACGCCAACTCCGGGCGACCCTACGGGCTATGCGGGACCGAACACGAGCTTTACCATAACGGATCCTGATACTGGCAGCGTGAATTTCACCGGAGGTCTTCCGAACGGCGGCACGGCGGTTTTCAGCTTGGAAGAAGCGCCGAGCACTGGCGGGTTCACCGTGACTGGAACTACGCCACCAACGACCACGCCGGAACCGGGCTCGCTCATTCTGCTAGGGACCGGGTTACTCGGCTTCGCGGCGTTGATCTATCGCCGCCAGAAGGGGGTCTTGGGGCTCCGCGCGTAACCGCCTCGCGTGCCGTGGGTCTTTTGCACATCCAAAGGCCCACGGCACAAATTTCGTGCCGTGGCTACGGCGTCGCGTGTGGTAATCGAACAGCGTGGTCCCGAATTAATGGGAGATATTCGGATGGCAAATCCGCA
The DNA here is from genome assembly GCA_050745285.1 of Terriglobia bacterium. GTDB lineage: Bacteria > Acidobacteriota > Terriglobia > UBA7540 > UBA7540 > RH2-MAG17b. The sequence continues at coordinate 3,134 of JBOGJX010000525.1, read as the reverse complement.
GGACCAGTTCTTCATCGAACTGGCAGCGCAACTTTCCGTGAAACAGATTACTTTCGTCCGCCGGTGGATCGAACAAGTTACCGGCAAACCCGGAGCCACTCCTTCGTCACCCGCGCAGAAGGCGGGCTAATACATGGGAGAGGAATCCCGGGTTTCGTCCGTGACGGTTACGGCGCCCGCCAAACTGGCCGCAGCGCCAAAGGCTCAAACCGCTGCCCAGTGCCGCTTTTCCCGGACTCCGTAGCCTGTTGGCGCGGGGCATACCTCCAGATGCCCCGCGCCTGTTCTGTTCTTCAGCAAACCCCTCGCACCCCGAAACGCACCAACACAAGCAGGACAGCCGGTCATGTCGCTTTGCGACACCCGCGAAGCATGAAAATAAGGCGTAGGGGCGCTGCTTGCCGCGCCCCTACGGAATACATCACAAACCATTTATTTTCAATACCACGTTCGTCTATTTTCGGAGCAGGCGCTTAGCGCTTACCCTGGGGTGATTTTCCGTGCGGGGGCTTGCCGTGGTGGCGCGAGATATAACGCGCCGGGCTGGCAATTCGCTTCTTGGCCGTTGGTGGTGCGTCAACTGGCTCGGGTGGCGCTGCGGGCGCCGGCATCTTGGCGGAGACTTCGTCAAATAATTTGGCGCGCGCGTTCGGCGCCTTCTTCTTGCCTCCTTCGCCGCGCCGGTAGGGATGCTCGGTAAAACAGGTTTGGCAAATCACCTTGGCCGCGTCAGCGTTCACGAGGCTTGCAATCGCATGGTTCAGCAGCAGGCGGCAGCGGGGGCAGTAATCATCGATAAGGTCGCCTAGCCGTTTTCCGGGTTCAGTCATGCAAGGCCCATTCGCGCCGAGATTTGCGTGGGCACTCCTTGAGGGGGATTATAACGTGCGGGAAGAGCGATCAGCAATCAGTAATCAGCTTTCAGCTCTGAGCCGTCAGCACTCAGCGATCAGCAGTTGGTCTTCAGTGAATATGTCATTCTGAGCGCAGCGAAGAATCTGCTTTTCGCACACCTCGGTCCAGGATAAGCAATGCTTCGCGGAGTTTACCCTGAGCAAGGCCGAAGGGCTCAGCATGTCAGTCCTCGGGTTGCGGCTGAAGGTTGCAACACACGTTTGCTGACTGCTGAAAGCTGACCGCTGAAAGCTGACCGCAGAAAGCTGATGGCTGATTGCTTTTTACCGCCGCACAATCCTTTCGATGGAGAGCGCATGGCCGGTGGCCGGGTCCGCCTCGATCAACACGCCGCAGAGCCGGACGTCGCCCTTGGCCACCTCGAAGCGCGCTGGCATCTGATCGAGAAATTTTTTGATCACCGAGTCCTTTTCCACCCCGATCACCGAATCGTAAGGTCCGCTCATGCCAAGGTCGGTGACGTAGGCGGCGCCTTTGGGCAGGATTGTTTCGTCGGCAGTCGGAACGTGGGTATGCGTCCCCACGAGGGCCGTGACGCGGCCATCCAGATACCAGCCCAACGCGATTTTCTCCGATGTGGCTTCGGCGTGCACGTCCACGACGCGGATTTTCACCTCGGCGGGCACTTGATCGAGCAGCGCATCCGCCGTGCGGAAGGGACATTCGAGAGTAGCCATGAATACGCGCCCTTGCAGGTTCAACACGGCGTATGGGATGCCGGATGAATTCCTTCCCAGATGGAGTCCGCTGCCCGGCGCTTTGCCCGGATAATTGGCCGGCCGCAGCAACCGCGTATTTGCGCTCTCGTTAAGGTAGGGAATGATCTCTTTCTTGTCCCAAATGTGATTGCCGGTGGTCAGGACGGCAATCCCCATGCCAAGCAATTCCTCGACCAAGGGCGGCGTAATGCCAAAGCCCGCCGCCGCATTTTCACCGTTTGCAAGGACCAGGTCCGGGCCAAACTCCTTCACCAGTTCCGGCAGCTTCTCTTTGACAACGCGCCTTCCCGGCTGGCCGAAAATATCGCCTAGAAATAAAATCCGCATCTTCACGCTTCTGCTCCGAAAATTCCGGTTAGGAGGACGGACGGGCACGGCCAGCGTTTCCAAGAAAAACGGCCGTGCCGGAAACGCCCTCACCTACCACTTCGTGGTCCCCCCTCTCCCAAAAGGAGAGGGGACGGGGGTGAGGAGGCCACGTTCACGGCATGGCTAAAGCCCTGCCCTTCCAGATCCGTTTTCATGCTTTTGGGCGCCGCAAAGCGCCCCTACACCTTATTTTCGTGCTTCGCGGGCGCCGCAAGCGCCATGACCACTCAATGGATCCGCTGGGGGGGCGCGGGACTTTGGTTCTCTGATCACCGGGCAGGTCTCAATTGCCTTGCATTGGTGGTGCTTCGGATTGCTTTTGGCGCAGCCGGAGGGGTGGTTACGGCATGGGGCGCTAATCCATCGAGCTCAGCAAGCGGTCCAAAACTTGATTGCATTCGTCCATCTTCTGATCCACCTGCTGGGCTGCTGTCTCATGCTTGGCGAGCAATTGGTGGTACTCATCGGCGATATTCAAGGCGGCAAGAATAGCGGTGCGGAGAGAATCCACGGTTTGCGTCCGTGACGCAATCGACCGCATCTTCTCATCCACAAACTGGGCCAACCTCCGGATATATTCCGGGTCCAGGTGGCCGCGCATGTTATATTCCTGGTCGTAGATAGTGACCCGGATTCCGTCTTGCGTGGGCGTGGCCAAAGTGGTCCTTGATTTCGGAGTTTTTGCGGGATGTCCTCAAAAACTCATTATCCCGCGGAATCCTGCTTTGTCAAAGCCTCCACCTGATCGAGAAGGCGTTCGATGCGCGTGCGGACGTCATCGCGCTCGCGCCGCAGCGACTCGACCTCGCGTTCCAGCGCCATATGTTGCTCAGCCCCGTGCTTCGAGTCCGATTTAAGCTTCTCCATTTGCTGCACAAGGTCTCTGTTCTCCGCTTGAGCGCGCTTGTAGGTCTCAACGATTTTGCTCAGCTTCTCTTCCAGTTTCTGAAATTGATCCATCGGGGTTATCACGCTCTTCTCTCTGGGTTCCCTGCTATCCACGCGCGCCGTACCCGGCCGCGGATGAACGCACCGGCGAATTAGAAAGTTTAACTCAAATCATGAAGGGATGCATCTTCTGGAATGCGGCGGGGCGCGGGCGGTTTGTAGGGGCGCTGCCTGCCGCGCCCG
>JBOGJX010000524.1:0-5207 GCA_050745285.1 Terriglobia bacterium | reverse complement strand
GCTACGACCTGCGCGTGGCGGATGAGTTCAAAATTTTCACCAACGTCAACAGCACGATTGTCGATCCCAAGGCGTTTGACGCGCGCTCGCTGGTGGAGTTTAAGGGTCCGGTCTGCATCGTGCCGCCGAATTCGTTCGCGCTGGCGCGGTCGGTGGAATATTTCAAAATTCCGCGCTCCGTTCTGACCGTGTGCGTCGGCAAATCCACTTACGCCCGCTGCGGCATTATCGTGAACGTGACGCCGCTTGAGCCGGAATGGGAGGGTTACGTGACGCTTGAGATTTCGAACACCACGCCCCTGCCTGCGCGCGTCTATTCGAACGAAGGGCTGTGCCAGATCGTGTTCTTTGAGTCGGATGAGATTTGCGAGATTTCTTACAAAGACAAGAAAGGCAAGTATCAATCGCAACAGGGCATCGTGCTGCCGAAGATTTAGGGAGGCTTGCTTCAGATGAACGGGCCGCCCCCCTCACCCGTCCCGCTTCGCGGGCCACCCTCTCTCCAAGGGAGAGGGCCGCAATCGATTTGATTTTTCCCTCTCCCGGCGGGAGAGGGTGGCGAGCCGGGTGAGGGGCGTCATGCCGCGATGATGAAACGTTCGGTATGCTCAGTAAATTAGCCAAGGGCCGCGGCGGAAGATCATGCGCGCCGTGGGTCTTGGCGCTGCTTTGCGCGCTTGCCTTTACGGCGACTGGCAGGATTCTCGCGGCGCAGACAACCAAAACCGGCCAAGATCATTACGACAAGCGAGACAATCAATACAAGCAAGGTCTGACCAAGAACTCTCAGGCGCAACCCTCCCAGTCCCCTACACAGAACGCCCTTCCGCCCGCCGTCCGCGAGAAAGCCGTCCGCTATTCGCAGACGCAATACGCCCTCTATTTCGGCGGTGTTGCGCTCGAACTCGCCATCTATGCGGCGCTGTGGCTATGCGGCTTTGGAGCATGGCTGCGCAACCTCTCCCACCGGGCGTCGCGCAGGCTTTTGATCCGCTGCCTGATCTTTATCCCCATTTTCTGGGCGGCGGCGAGCGTCATTGCATTCCCGCTTGATTACTACGGCGGGTACATCATCGAGCATCGCTTCGGTCTTTCAACCCAGGGCTTCGCCTCCTGGATGGGCGACTGGGGTAAGACGCTGCTACTTAGCGCGATTGCGGCTGTCATCGCCGCCTGGATTCTCTACCGCGTGATCCGCGCCAGCCCCCGCCGGTGGTGGCTGTGGTTTTGGATCATCACGCTGCCGCTTGCCCTCTTCGTCATGTTTGGCGAGCCCTACGTGGTCGAGCCGCTCTTCTACAAGTTCGTTCCCCTCGCCCAAACACAACCGAGGCTCACCGGACGCATCGAAGCCATGCTTCACCGCGCGGGCATTGAGATTCCTCCGTCGCATATTTTTGAGATGAACGCCAGCGCCAAGACGCGCGCGCTCAATGCCTACGTTTCCGGCCTCGGAAGCAGCAAGCGCGTGGTGGTGTGGGATACCACGCTCAAACAAATGACGCCGGATGAAACGCTCGTCGTGCTAGGGCACGAAGTGGGCCACTACGTCTTGCATCATGTGATTAGGGAATTCGTGCTGGATGAGATCATCGCGCTCGCGGCGTTCTTTGTAGGTTTCTGGGTGGTCGCGGGCGCGATCCGTCGATGGGGCACGCAGACGGGAATCGAGGGCGTGAGTGACTTAGCCAGCTTCCCCTTGTTGATGCTGGTCCTGACGTTGGCGGTCTTCCTTTTGTCCCCGCTCTATTGCGGTATTTCGCGCCATTACGAGCATCAGGCGGACGAATATGGACTTGAGCTGAGTTACGGCGTGGTTCCCAATCCAAACGCCGCCATGGTGCGCTCGTTCGAGATTTTAGGCAAGGATGACCTGGCTGATCCCAGTCCCAACCCGTTCATCAAGTTTTGGCTCTTCACCCACCCGCCGCTCGAAGAACGCATCCGCTTCGCCCGCAGCTATCACCCGTGGACTGAGGGCAAGCCAATGAATCTGCTGAAGGCGGGCCAGTAGCCACGGAATTTGGGTGTAGCAAAAACAATCGTCTTTGCCACATAATGGAAGGAGCTTTGATTGGGGAAAAACAAGGATGCCAAGAAGATTATAAAGGGCATCGAGCATAACATCTGGAACCACAAGCTAAAAATCGAGAATGAACTGCACAAGGATTTTCCGAATCAGAAATATCTCGCTCATTGGAGAATTGAAATTGAGGTTGGCGAGGAACGGATTACCAGGCTAAAACGCCGCATGAGAAAGGAGGCCTGAAATCAAATGCCTAAGACTAAAGTCAAGAACCCGGTTTCGGCAGATACAGTCGAAATGGCTGCGGCAGAAATGATAGATGAAGTTTACTACCCGTGGCTCAAGCAAATTGAGAAGCTCCGCCGGTCTAAGGATGGGAGTCTCTCACAAAGAAACGCAGTAATCGAACTATGCACTCTTTCGAACATCGCCGAAATGAAGGGCAAAGTAATGGTGGGGCTGCTTGAGGAGTATCTGGAGTGTCATCCTGAAGATGACGGCGAGTAGACGATTAAAGGAAGAGCAAAAAGGCTGCGCGCAAAAAAACGCGCGGCTGGCCTCTTTAGCCCGGGCGACGGTCCACCCAAGCCTTTCAAAGGCCCTGACAACCTGATTGGGACGCAGGATAGGAACAGGAGGCATTATGCAGGGATTTCGATCTCTTTAGTTGGGACAGTAAGAGTCATGCCGCGTTCAGCGCGAACTTCCAGGCATTCCCTGATTGCTTCGCGGATATTCTTTTCCGCCTCTTCCTCAGTCTTACCCTGACTCGCGCATCCGGGTATGGCGGGACACTCCGCCACAAACATTCCGTCTTCGTCCTGATAGATCGTGATCAGGAGTTTCATGGAATTAGCTCACAGTATCTCACAAAACACGCTGGCATTGCCATCGGTCGCGTAGACACGCCCAATACTTTCCTGACCGTGAGCAACCAGCCCAGAGTCAATCAAAGGGCGCTTGACCGTTGCTACCCCGCTCATCGGGGCACGCCCGGTGGCTACTGCTCATTCGTAGCGCAGCGCCACCATTGGATCGACTTTTGCGGCCCGGCGGGCGGGAATGTAACACGCGAGCAGCGCCACGCAGGCAAGCAGAATGACAACGCCGGCAAACGTCAGCGGATCGTATGCGCTGACGCCGAAAAGATAGCTCTCCATCGTTCGCACCACGGCCGCCGCCACGAGGACTCCCACAATCACGCCCGCGCCCACAATAAGCAGCCCTTGTCCAAAAACCATCTTCATCACGTCGCTAGGCTGCGCGCCCAGCGCCATGCGAATACCGATCTCATGCGTCCGCCGGGTCGCAGCGTAAGAAACGACTCCATAAACTCCGACCACCGCCAGAATCAATCCAAGAATTCCAAGCGCGGCGGCGACGCCCGCTCCTAATTGGAAGTCCAGAAGGCCGTACGGGCCATCCATCGCCTGTTCCATAGTTTGAACGTCAAAGACTGGCAAAACGGGCGCGAGCTCGTGAACCTGCTGTTCGACTTCGCGGGCCGTGGCGTCGGGCGGCTGAGCGGTGCGGATCTGCAGTGTTTGAACGGCGGAGTAATCCTGCGCCAGCGTGAGATAAAAGTAGGGCGGGGCTTTGTCGATGACGCTCCGGTATTTGCCGTCTTTAACCACGCCGACGATCTGGGCCCACGGGTTTGACTCGCTGTCGAGCTTGAACCGCTTCCCAATCGGATTCTGGTTCGGCCAGAAGCGGCGGGCCATGGCTTGATTAATAATAGCGACGAACGGCCCTGATTCGTCATCACTCTCCCTGAACGCGCGGCCGCGCAACACCGGAATCCGCATGGTCTCGAAATAGCCCGGAGAAACTTGGTTGTCAAAAAGCCTTGTTGCGGGACGCCCTGGAACGGGAGGCTGGCCTTCAATGTAGATGGCATCGTCGTTCTCGCTAACGTCTAGCGGAACTACAGCAGCAAGGCTGGCCGATTGAACGCCGGGCAAACTGCGGACGCGGGCCAGAAGCTCCTTATAAAATTCCCTGCCGCGCTCGTTGCTATACCCGGCCTGATGCAGGTTCACTGTGAGGTTGAGGACGCGATGCGGATTGAAGCCGAGATCGATGCGCTGGACTCCTGCGAGGCTGCGAGTGAAGAGGCCGGCGGCGATGAGCAGCACTATTGAAGCGCCCACTTGCGCCACCACCAGCGCGTTGCGGAGGCGATGCTGGCCGGCGGCAATGGTGCGGCTTTCGCCATGCAAGGCGTCGTTTGGATAGACGCGACTGGCGCGGAGGGCCGGGACAATCCCCACCACAAGGCCAGCCACGACGGTCGCAGCAAGCGTGTACGCGAGGACGCGCCAATCCAAGCTGAAGTCAAGCTGGTAAGGAATGCCCATGTTCAGCTTGATCGAGCTCAGAAAGCTGCTCGCCCAAACGCCCACCAGAATCCCCGCGCCGCCGCCGAGAAACGCCAGCAGCAAGCTTTCGGTAAGAACCTGGCGGCTGAGGCGGCCGCGCCCGGCGCCGAGGGCTGAGCGGACAGCCATCTCATGCTCCCGCGCCGTAGCGCGCACGAGCAGGATGTTGGCCACGTTAAAGCAGGCCAGCAGGAGAAGCAGCACGGCCAGGCCCAGGAAGAGTCCGAAGGCGATGACCAGGCGGTTGTAGTGCCCCGGCTGCGGCTGAGGGCTAAGCCTTGCCTCGCGTTGGGAGAAAACGCGGGGCGCGGCGGCCGCGTCGGTTTTCGGATATTGCCGCGATAAGCGGTTGGCAATCACGTTGAGCGAAGCCTGAGCTTGTTCGAGAGCTACGCCGCGCCTCAGACGGGCAAGCACGAAAAGATCGTGCGCATCGCGCTGGGTGAACCAATCACTGCTTCCCCAGATATGGGCCATATTGAGCGGCAGATATGCCTGCATATCCACAATGCTGAGCAAGCCGCGAAATCCCTGGGGAGCAACGCCAATAATCGTCACCGCGTGGCCGTCCACATTAACCTGTTTCCCGATTACTCCGGGGTCGCCCGCGAACCGGCTCTTCCAGTAGGAGTATCCCAGGACAAGGACGGGGCTCGATCCAGAGATGTTGCCTTCGGAAGGCAGAATCAACCGGCCAAGCGCCGGTTTCAATCCGAGCAAGGTAAAATAGTTCCCGGTAACGAAGCTGGCGGAAATGCGGTCAACCCGGTGGCCGTCACTCAAGCCGTCAAACCCTACCC
>JBOGJX010000523.1:0-11278 GCA_050745285.1 Terriglobia bacterium | reverse complement strand
AGGTGGCATCCTGTTTCGACTTGATAAGTTTCATGGCGAATGGAACTGCGTCTATCAGACCCCATCGACCCCGACACACCGTCAAAGGATGAGGACGGGTTGATACCTTTATTTACTTACGCCGCCTTAGTGGGAATCTTCGACGATCCCAACGATACGGAGGCTCTCTATTTCAATCGCTGGCGGATTACCTCGCGCAGCGGAGCTGACGGCGGAGCTTGTACCTGGTTCGTGTCAGATCAGGGCCGCTTCTTCCCGCCGCGAAGCGCGAGAGCGCAGCATGTCGAGGCAAACTCGCGCGACGACTGTACCGATCCAGCGCACGGCCTATTTCTTCGGCCACCCGGCCTTCTACAACTTCACTCCACACCGCAAAAGCGCTCCCCCACACGTCCGGCTGATTGCCGACACCGGTGGCGGAATTGACCCATCCCTCTCCCTTATGCCGGGTAGTATGGAAGAACACCTGGGAACGGATCTTTTGATCTGTGCGGCCTGTCGTCGATATTCACTTGCTTTTCCCTTTTCACCCGAAGCCCCGAAGATCTCCGCCAATTCCTGGGCGGCGATATACCTTAAGACCGAAGGAAAAAACAGCTTGCCGGACTTGAATTCTCAACCACAGAATCCCCAGTCCTTGGCGTTCTCTCCCTTGACGTCGCCGGCAACAGGTGCACTTCGTCATAGATGATCAGCCCCCAATTGCGCCGGTCGAAAACCTCCAGGTGAACGAAGTCCGAGTCTCTCGCACTCCGCCACGTCATGATCTGATAAGTCGCCACGGTGACGGGCCACACGTCCTTGGTCTCGCCGCTATACTCGGCGATCTGGTCTCCGGCAGCGTTGTTTTATCCAACAGCTTACGGATTCACTGTCGGGCGGCGGTGACGCTGGTGGTAAGAATCAAGGCGGACGACTGGAGCTTCGCCATGCAGGCCATGCCCACGATGGTCTTCCCTGCGCCGCACGGCAGGGTGACCACACCTGAGCCGCCACGCGCGCTGCCCGCGGCGCGAAACGCCTCCGTCGCTGCGGCCTGGTACGCGCGAAGCTCGAAACTCCGGCCGGAGAGCGTGTTCGGGCGAAGCGAGAATCGCAAGGCCTCGCCCCCGTGTATCCCGCCAGGTCCTCCCCCGGAAAGCCGATCTTGATCAGCGCCTGCTTGATCTCGCCGCGGGCCATCGGCTCGATCCGGAATTCCAGGGCGGTCAGCCTTTTCTTGAGGAAGGGCGCGACCGGCTTGCGGAGAGAAAGACAAAAACAAAGACAAGACAAAGACAAAAGAAAAGGAAAAACGACGACGGGTAACATTGCAGACTGCAAGATGATTCGATCAAAAGTAACATTTTTAAATTGCTTGACAGGCAGGCCATTCTTATCGATCTTATCGATTCGCCGTTTTACCATCGAGACGCACGCTGGTTTCGCCGCGCTCGACGTGCTCTAAAGCGAGCGCCTCGGCGAGAGCTTGATTTAGAAGGGCAATGATCTTCGAAATCGACTGTGGAAGGCGCTGTACGGCTATGATAGGCTGAAAGAGGTCCGAGGACTCAGACTTCACTTTGGAATCGAGTTTGAAGCGCCGGGTCAAGTGCGCATTTGCATACCCTTTGAAGCGTTGGTCTTGATTTAACGCGCGATATTCAGGCAGATGGTGGCCGTGCGTCTCTTTTTTGTAACGAATACATTCTCACCCAAATCTGCGGCGATAGTTTTATGCCCTTGAAAGTTGCCCTGCCTCTTGCAGCCGACGACAGCCATCTGCACTGGCCAGGCCAGCAACTGGGCAGTTGGGTTCATTCACTCATCGAAAACTTTTTGTGGTAACGCCTTAGGTCTCGCCCGAAGCGCAGTAAACATTTGCATTGATCCCCGCATCAAACAGCAAGGCATGCCGCCGTGTACAACAGGCAGGGAACACCCATGCGTCTGCTATTAGTTGAAGACGACGTACCCATCCAACAATTCTTGAAAAAGTCTCTGTCGGAGGCCGGGTACCTTGTGGATGCTGCCGGCGACGCCAAGACTGGCGAAGCCATTGCTCTGGAAGGCATCCACGATGCCTTTATCATTGATCTCGGTTTGCCCGATTCCGATGGCCTTGATTTGATCGCGCGCTGCCGCGCCCAGGGTAGCACCGTACCCGTCCTGATCTTGTCCGCACGCCGCTCGGTTGATGAACGTGTGCGAGGCTTGGAGCAGGGTGGCGACGACTATCTCACCAAACCTTTCGCCCTTGCGGAACTTCTTGCCAGACTGCGGAATATCCTGCGCCGGGCCGCGCCTCCGCAGCACGAATCTGTCCGTTTGCAGGTCGCCGATCTGCAACTGGATCTGCTCAGCCGGGAAGCGCGCCGAGGCGAGGAAGCTCTGCAATTGACTCCGCAAGAATTTTCGCTGCTGGAATATCTTTGCCGAAATGCAGGACGCGTCGTGACACGGACGATGATCCTGGATCATGTCTGGCGGATGCGGATTGATCCCGCGACCAACGTCGTGGACGTCCACATTTATCGCTTACGAAGCAAAGTGGATCGCGAGGGCCTGCCACCGCTTATTCATACGATTCGTGGGGTGGGGTATGTTCTCAAGCCTTCCTAGACCCCCTCGCGCAACCGCGGCCTGGCGCATTTCCACTTGGACTACGCTGGCTTTTGCCTTCGGTACCGCGCTGGCGTTCTGTATCGTCTACTTCCTTGTCGCTAAAGGCATTCGAGAACGCAGTGATACATGGTTGCGGGGTGAAGCGGAAGTCCTCGCGGAAGTTTCTGCCAGCACTCCGAAGAACACTCTATACAACCGAATTGTCGAAGAAGTGGCTGAGCTTGCCACCGAAGAAGTGGCGGATGGGCGGAATTCCAAAGGAAAGCGGCTGAACTCGGTTTTCTTTCTGCAAACAAACCCCAACGGTCAGACCCCGCTGTGGGTCGGTCCCGGCTCAAAAGATTCCTTTCTCACGGCGCTTCAGCAGACCCATCTTGCTCCTGACGTTCCACAATCGATCAACGTCAAAGGGTGGGCGTCCGCGTTTCGAGTGGTGGTCACGCAGCGAGAGCACGGAGGCGCGATTTACCTCGGGCTTTCCGATCGCAGCGCCTTGCGTCTGCTCCGCCGCCTCACTCATCGCTTTGTCTGGATTTGGGCCGGCATGGTCCTGTTCGGCTTCTTTATTTCATACCTGAGCGCCCGCCGCACGCTGCGGCGAGTGGAAAGCATTGCCGAAACGGTGGCCCGCATTGGCAGCGATGATCTAAGAAGCCGGGTGCCGGAGGGAGCGAACTCAGACGAGATTTCACGGCTGGCGCAGACGTTCAATCGCATGCTGGACCGCGTCCAGGCCTCCGTCAATCAGCTTCGCGCAGTCACGGATGCTGTCGCGCATGATCTGAAAAGCCCCGTCACCTCGATTCGCGGCCGGCTCGAGGTGGCGCTCTCCGATGGCGAAAACGGCAGATGGCGGGAGCAGGTTGGCGAATCCATTGAGGATTTGGATAAGCTTGCGCAGCTATTGAATACGACTCTGGATTTGGCGGAAGCTGAGGCTGGCGCGCTGCGACTCGATCGTGAACCCGTGGACTTGGCTGACGCCGTTAGCCAGCTTGCGAACCTGTACCAGCCGGCAATGGCCGACCGGCAACATGAACTGAGCGTCGACCTGGAACCGCGAGTGATTATTCAAGGCGATTTATCGCTGATTAACCGCACGGTGGCGAACCTGCTCGACAACGAAATCGCCCACTTGCCACAGGGATGCCACATCCAGATCCGACTGCGTTCCCAGGGAAGTGCAGCCGAACTGGTGATCCAAGACAATGGGCCGGGATTTCCGCCAGAGATAACGAGCCACGCCTTTGAGCGGTTAGTAAAGGGAAAGCACTCATCCGGTCACGGTTTGGGTCTTGCCTTTGTCGATGCGGTGGTTCAGGCGCACGGAGGCGCCGTCATGATCGGTGATGGTCCTGGCGGCGGAGCGCTCATCCGCTTAGCGCTGCCGGCTGCTCTCCGCCAGACTGCGTAATGGATTTTCTTCCCTCGCTGCGAATACCGGCAAAATCGCTTCGTTCAGTCGTTTACGTTCCGAGGAGAAGGCGCGAAGGATGATGTTTCGCCGGAAATTCGCTGCTGCCTGCCGCGAGTCGAGAGCGAAGGTTAGGCGGCGTAAGTAAATAAAGGTATCAACCCGTCCTCATCTTTTGACGGTGTGTCGGGGTCGATGGGGTCTGATGGACGCAGTTCCATTCGCCATGAAACTTATCAAGTCGAAACAGGATGCCACCTTTATTTGTTTACGCCGCCTTACAGTGCATGAACGAATTGTCATCCGGCGGACATGGGTTGTTTATGTGCCTCTGATAAATTCACAAGGGGGAGTTGGCATGAGTTAGTCATCAACGGGAGGGGAGGCTGCCGGTGATCCGGGTGCGGGTTTTTTCTGCGCTGGGGATTGCGAGCCGATGGACTAAAGGCTGTCTGATCGACATAGCTCCCGTTCGATCCCTACTTCCGTTGTGGAGGTCAAGAGCCACCATGAAAGCGATGGGTCTGAGAATAATTGCGCTCACTTGTTCCTGCCTGTTCATGGCGTCAGTCTCGTCTCTCGCACAAACCAATAACGAAAAAACAGCCGCGTATCCAAACAAAACAGCAATGGCCCTTTACCAAGAGGTGCCGGCACAATGGCGGCGGGCGCTGGGCGTGCCTTCGGGTCCGTCCAACGCCGATGCCCGCGAACAAGCTCCGGGCGACTTTCTGATCAATTGGGCTACACGCCCCTGCGGGAAGTCAAGGCTGGTTCATTCACTCTCGGGAGCGAAAGCCCTTGGGCACATGAACCTGGACAACTGAGGCTGCTGGTGCATGCCAAGGTCAATGGGGCAGTGTAAGGGCGGGGTATCGGCGGGCGCGGGAGTCAGCTCAAAATCTCGGGGAGTGGCAGCGAAAATCCAGGGAGTAATTCCGGCTCTTCAAACTTGTCCTCCGCCTCTGCTATGCGGACTTCAGGTTCCCGCTTGCCGGGAACATAGCGATAGGCGAGGCGTGTCTTGGGGTAGATGAGCCACACGGCCTGCGTGCCCGCCTCAAGGTACTGCGATACCTTCAACAGCAGGTCATCAGCCCGATCGTTCTTGGACACAATTTCGATGGCCAAATCTGGCGAGACAGGCAACGGGGATTGATCGAGGTCAACCCCCTCGAGACGGCCGGCACGAATGAACGCTACATCGGGCCGCCGCACGACCTCACCAACGAGTTTCATATCCGTCTCACTGTACACGTCGCCGAGCTTCTCGATGTCCAGAAAAGCTTGCAGCCGAGCAGTGAGCCGATCGCGGATCTTATTGTGGAAAGGGCTCGCAGAAGGCGTCACGATCAGTTCTCCGTTGCTCAATTCGTAGCGCACGCCCTCCGGCTCATCGAGGGCCGCGTAGTCTTTAACGGTCAATAAAGTTTTCGTCGCCATGCGTGAACTCCAGTTTGGTCCAGATTAGCACGGGCGCTGGCGATTGTCAGTCAGAGAACTGCCCCGCCACCATCGCCGTTTGCCAGCTCGAGCTTTTGACCGTACATCCATGGCGCCGGCAAGGAGCGCCTCACAATATCAATGAGCTGACACACAAACTCAAGATGTCAAACCTGTCAAGGCTGCACCGAAAGTGGGCAAGAACCTATCTAAGTACAGCGCGACATTTGTGGAATACGCCTGGCGCGGCCCGATGCAGGACGCCTCCTGGATTAATTCCATGCTGATTCAACCTTGCCTCCCTTGTGGTGCGGGTCGCCTTCTACGGAGGCCGACCATCTCGAGCGCCTTCACTGGCTCAGGATTAGCCATAAACCAGCGCCAGACGTTGCCGGTGCGCGCATTTTCCGCGCTGAGCAAAGTAATGCCGAGGTCAATCCCGAGCACATCGGTATCCACCCATCCGGTGTTGGGATTAAATGAATCCACAAAGCCATACCGCCCCCAGATGGGTTTACCATGAAGCTGGCCTTCTCCAAAGTTGCGTTTCATCGTACTTAACGCCGCCACGCAGATTTCTGGCGTGAACATCAACGATCCGCCTGCGGCACAGGGCACCACGGTACCATCGATATGATCCACGACAGGCACCGTGCCCCAGGCGGTGTATCCGTGGGCGCTGTCCGACGCAGTGATCCCCCAGACGTTGGGTCCGTATCCAGGGAAGCGGCGGGAAAGCTGCATGCAGAAGGCGCGATTAGCAAGCGTGGCAGCAATAGAATTGATGAAATAGTTGACATACGGCGGGTTTGGCTCGAAACGGTTCCGGTAGTCAATCCAGGCGTGTGAATATTGGTGGGAAAAGAGTGGAGCGAAGTTAAGGAATCGAAAACCGGCGTAATCCGTCCACGTTCGCTTCCATGCATGCCACGACTCTGCCGGAAGAGGGTGCGTGGGCGAGCCGATGCCCAACAGATACAGCATAGTTTCCTCAGCGTACATGTTCCAGGACGCGCGAATGAAGCCCGTCTCGGGGCGCCAACCCATAGAAAGCAACGTAGTGCTCTGATTGCACATCCAGGGAAAATCGACGCGGTTGTAGATACGGGTGGCCGTCCTGACGATCTCAGAATCATCGGGGAATTTCTGGCGGGCGGTAAGAATTCCGCCAAGCAGGAGGGCCGTATCAATGGAAGAAAGCTCGCAATTCCATTTCCGCTCGCCTGTGGCCGAATCAAGAAAGTGGTAGTACCAGCCGTGGACTTGCGTAGCGCGGTCGGCGAAGAAACGGAGCGTGGCTCGAACGCGGTCGCGCGCCTCATCCTGCGTGATCCAACCACGACTGGCCCCAATGCAGAGCGCCGTCAGGCCGAATCCTGTCGAAGCGATGCTGGCCACGTGGAAACTATGGCCTACTACTGGGGAGCCATCGGCGCGTGCGCGATCAAGCACCAATCCCGTGTGCGCATCACCCTGCTCCCAGAAGAAACGGAAAGCGCGGCGCTCAATGTCTTCGAGAAATGCATCATCCTCTTTTTTTGTCAGCTTGGTCGGGACTTTAGGTCGCGGACCTTTGCAAAGGTCTTGCCACCAGTGGACAAGGTTCGAATACTTATGGACGGCCTCTTCAAGATTGTGGGAAGAGCCCTCAGATTTTTGAGTGGCAGCTAGAAGGGTGTGACTGGGATTCAGGGCTAAACCAAGCGTTCCCCCCAAGAGAACGCGGTTGCATTGACGGCGGTTCATAATGGCTCCCAATCTTCCCGGCGCAGGCCGGGATTGCCGAGCCGGAATGGCAGAACTCCGGCTCCCGAATCCTCAAGGCGGGCGCACAAAGGGCGGCTGCGCCGCAGATCGCTTCCAAAGATCTCGGACGTAATTTGATTAGATAACGGCGTCGGTTCCTCTTGACGTGTAAACTTGGAGCCTAGTCGTAGACCGCCGCTACAAAAATTAACTGACCCGCGGCTAGTTACTGCACAACTTCAATCAGCGCCAAGGCGTGCGGAGCAAGCTTGAGTGATAGCGTAGGATCACCTGGCATGACCGGCCAAATCCGTGGTGCTGGCATTTGTCCGGCTTCGCGCAAGATCTTCAATTGCGCGCGGGTGGGAAAGTCTGGTTTTCCCATCGACTTCCAGGTAGCGAGTGGCGAGCCATGACGAGCATCGACGATCCAACCGATCGCATGATGACCGCCGCTAAGACCCTTCAGAAAAAGGTTGAAGGTCTTTGCCGTTCCGCCTTGGCCTGGCGGCGCGTAATTCCACACAGCAATAGCCAACGCCCCATCACGGCGGCGCGTCACAATAACAGAATTTGAGTTCGCCGCCAGCCGTTCGGTCCCCAGCTTGTGCAACAAGCGGAAATCATTGAAAGAGGCCTTGTGAATGCCTCCTTCCGCGATGAGACCAAAGCCGCCGTAAAACGGCATTTTCACTACGCCCTGCTCTTCAAACACATCCGAAAAGGTCCAATAGGACATGATGTCCACCAAACCGTCGCACTGGCGGATAGTGTTGGCAAGCCACGGTCCCATGAAGGCCGAATCCGTGACGCGAGGATCGTTGCTGTAACTTGCACTGTATTCACTGAAGATGATGGGCAGATTGGGAAGCGGCGACGCCTTGACCTCATCGTGCACCTTCCGCACGGCCCGGTAGACCATCTCCTCGCGGCTTATTTTTTCGTTTGTGCCGAAGACATCCTGCGCGCTGTCATTGCCGTAAACGTGGGTGGAAACGAAGTCGGCCGGAACATGCTGGTGAACACAATGTTGAATAAAACTTGTGACCCATGCGGCCTGGGCTGTGGCAGGACCGCCAACGCGCAGGCGGGGGCTGACGCTTTTGAGCGCGCGCGCCGTCACGTCGTAAAGATGATAATAAGTCTGCTGCTTGGGATTGCCAGCCCAGAAGTCGATGTTAGGCTCATTCCATACTTCGAAGTACCACTGTGCAACCTCATCGATGCCGTATCGAGCCACGAGGTGCTGGGCGAAGTGCTGCACCATGTCACCCCATCGGCTCCAGTCCTTGGGCGGCGAGATATAGGGACGATACCAAAAGGCTTGCGTCTGATTTGTCGAAGCAAGCTGCTTCGGCATAAAGCTCAACTCGACAAACGGCCGAACGTGGTTTTTTATAAGCCCATCGTAGATTTGATCAACGTAGGAGTAATTGTAAACAGGGTTGCCCTGCGCACCAACGCTGTAAATCCCGGTATCGTCATCAAAGATGCCGTGAAAGCGGACGTACTCAAAGCCCGTCGCACGTTGCACCTGGCGCATCTCGCGGCGGTAACTGGCGCGAAGCGAAAGAGTGGCGCGCCCGGAGCCGAACATCCTCTCCCAAAAGTGAGGGAAGGGATGCGCGGGAGCGTGCGCATCAATGACGATTTTTTCTGCTGGCGATAATTGAACCTCCTGGCCTCGCAGCGTACTCAAACAGTAGGTAAAGGTCAGCGCAAGCAAAATGAGACTCAAGGTGAATATTGGTCGACGGCAACGCATGCTCATGACGTGAGTGCCTCCGAAACTAATTTGAATCACCAATTCTGCTGTACGGGCCACTACACGATTAGTGTGTTATCCATTGCGGTGAACCGCAGTGCCGGTGTGTGACCACATGATCGAAATCTTCAAGGGTCCCCGTTCGATTAGCCCCTGTTTTTTTGCTTTAAGTGCGTCAGGCGGAGTTTTCATTGGGGACATTGAATTTTACATTGTCGGGCTTGAACCCGATCCGTTGGAGTGCGGGTCGAATTTCAGGATTAGCCATGAAGTGCTTCCAGATAAGCCCGGAGCGGTAGTTCTCGATCATTACAACGATGGGCGCTTGGTTTAGCCCCATGTAAATCCTGGCAAACCAGTCCTGGGTGAGGTTGAATGCGTCCCGGAAGCCGTAAATCCCCCAGAGCCGGTCACCAACCTCACGGTAGAAGTATTTGAGCGCCTCCATGGAGAATTCCGGTGTATACGGAAATGAGGCAAGTGCGCCCGTCGGCGTCATGGTGCCGTCGTCCATCTTGGGATCAGGCTCGTGAGGCATGTAGCCCGAAGGACCGTCGCTGGCCGTCAGCCCCCAACAGCGCGGGCCATACCCTTTGTAGCCGCCGGGGTTTGCAATACAGTAGGCGTGATTGATCCGCGCAATGTTCCGGTTATTTTCGAAGTAATCGGCGTACCGGTCCCGCATGCCCCGGGGATCAAATCCCATGTAAGAATAATGAGTGAAGAACAGCGGCCCGCCCGGTCCAACCCCCACGTCGAGCTTGATGCCGTAATAGCTGTTCTCGTTGGCGTAGTACTGACCCTCCTTGGTGCGGCCCCAGGCCCGCCGGTACCGCACTGCTGTTTCGGAGCGGCTGGCCCACCCGCTGTAATAGAGGCTGGCTGGAACCGGATGGGTGGGAGAGGCGATGGCCAGAAGATAGACAATCATAGTCTCGTTGAAGCCAATGAGCGGATGCTTGATGACTCCCGCATAATCTGGCGACCAGTGCCAATAGATAAAATTACTATCGGTGGATCTTCGATACCAGTCCCATTCAACTGTCTCCCACAGCTTGGTAATTCTGCTGTACAGATTTTCACCGGCTTGCCCAATTCCTCTGACATACTGCCGCGCGGATAACAAACCCTGCACCAGGAAGGCAGTCTCAACAATATCGCCGCCATCGTCGTACCTGCCGAACACGGGCATCGCCCTTCCCGTCCGGCCATCAATGAAATGCGGCCACGCGCCGTGTATGCGTTCCGCTTCTTCAAGAAATTCCACGATCTTTGCCAGGCGGTTGATTCCCTGCTCATGGGTAACGAATCCACGCTCGACGGCCACCAGAAGCGCCATGATGCCGAACCCCGAAGCTCCGGTGGCCACCATATTATCGTCGCCAGGAATACTTTCGAGAGACATACCGGCAAAAGGGTGCGCTCCCTCCCAGTAGTAGCGAAAGCTCGCTTCCTGCACCATGGTTAGCAATCCGGCGTCATCCAGAGGTTTCGTGGAAGCTTCGGCCGGCTCAGAATAACTAGACTCCCTATAGTCAGGATCGCTGGCGGTGATCTTGTAAAAGGCCTTTCGGCCTGGCTCCCGTAAGAAATCCGCATATCGACTAAAGCTGGGCTCCTGAATAGCAATCCGCTCGTAGTGGAGGTTGTCAAAGGACCGGTAGATTACATACCTTTGCACGTTCCCTTCCCGGCTCGGTTCCCAACTCAAGTCGATGTGCCGGTCGTATCCCTTGGCATGCAATCCTTTGGGAGTCACGGGCGGAATGCCGACACTCGGCCTGGCGGCGTCAATTTTGACGTCGTCGATGATCAGCGTATGCGGCATCCTGTCCGCAACCCCTTGCAGGAAGGACACGCTGCCGATTTTGTGCGGGTCGAAGGAATCAACCGATACCGCCTTAAACCGTTGCAGCGGGACCTTCATCTGGACCCACTTCCCACCAGGAATATCTCCAGAGAGAGGACCGAGGCGTAATGGGGCGGAAAAACCTTGCCCTATTCCGCTCAACTGTATACGGGGCAGATGCGCCGCAGGAATTCCTTCCGGTGAAAAGCACCAGAAAAACAGCGTATCCCCCTCGAAGTTGATCCTCCGGTTTCGCCAGCGCGGAACTTGTATGATGGCTTCCCATCCTCCGCGCGGCTCCGACTTCCACTCCAGGCGGAGGGCGTTCGGAGGGGTGAAAAAAGTCTTCCGTTCGACGGGCAGCCGCTCCCGATCCGTCTGCAGAGTGCTAGCGCCCGACACCTGGCCGTGACTGTAAAAGTAAGAACCTTCCGTCAGGCTATTGTCGAAGATGACG
>JBOGJX010000522.1:0-33812 GCA_050745285.1 Terriglobia bacterium | reverse complement strand
GGGTCTCAGGAGACGTCAGGCGGACCACTTCATCCCATTCACCCGCGGCGTAAAGCCGCTTGATTTCGTCCAAGTGGGATTGCGCTTCCGGATGCGCCGTAGATGTGGGGCGGACGGCATGGCGGGCTTGGCCCGCGCGTGGCACGGCCTGCTGCCCATGAGCGGCGGCTTGGATTTTCTTTTGAGCAAACGCGAGGAAAACTAACGGAAGGGCAAGCAGCTTGATGGAAAACTTTCCCGCGGATCGGCGTGACCTGCCTTGTGGTGGGCATGTTAATGAAATGAGACGGCGGAGACTGCTGCGACGATCCGCCTCGAACTCCCCATTTCTCATCAACGTGCCGTAGGATAATAGCGCTAGGTTGCAGAAACAAGCGGCGTTATATGCCGCGGGAGGAAGGGCGGGGTTTCAACCCCGCCGTAGGGTCCCAATCCAGCTTGCGGGCTTTAGCCGCTGAAGCAACGTAGCTTCAGGGCCTGAAGGCCCATTGGAGCGCCGCCGGGAGGCGGCGGGGTTGAAACCCCGCCCTTCCGGTAGTCGCAAATAATCATCTGGATTAATGCAATCGCGCGCAAGCAATAAATCACTGTGGTGGTCCTGGAAGCGCGAGCAGCGTCCAGTCGCCCTCGGCGCTCCATTTCTTTTCGAAGGCGGTGCGGCGAAGTGGTTCGAGTTTTTCGCCGGCCGGATCATTCACCAGCACCACGTTCGCGGCCGGATCGAGACCGAGCACCACAACATAGTGCAGCCAGCGACCTTCGCGCAGGCAGACGATCAGGGGCCGGCCCTTCGAAAGATGATCCTGGAGCATGTTCCAATCACCCCGGAAGGCATAAACGTGGAGTCCCTTCCGGCGCAGGTAGCTCTCCATGTCACGCGCAAAAATGCCGTGCCCTTTCGGAGAGTAGAGCGTGCGCTGGATGGCATCAACGCCGGGCAGGCTGCATTTGTACTTTGGGTCCTTCAGCGTCCAGTACTGCAGGATCATGGAAATGCAGGCGGCGCCGCAGCCTTCTTTCGGCTGGCGAACGTAAGGAACGTCAAGCCAGATTCCCGAAGGCGCTGCCGCCACCGTCAGCCATGCTATTCCCAGGCACAGTGCCACGAGCCCGAGCGTCAACCAGCGGGGCCAGCGCATGGTCTAGGCCTCGAAAAGCAGGATGACGATAACGGCCGTCGCCAGCGCAATCACAATGTAGGTCAAGCGCTCGTTCGAGAGCGATCCGGCCGCGAAATCGTTCTGAATCTTTTGCGTCCGCTTCGCAAGCTGGGCAAGCTCCTGATTGTCGAGGGAAGGAATTGCGTTCTCGACCTGCCGCAGATTGAGGCGCCCCTTCTTGAGCGCTGCCTGGGCGGGTTGCGAGGAGAAAAACTTCTCCACCTGAGTAATGTTATTTTGCCGGGTAGTGGCGGAATTTACGAGAGCCTGATGGATCGTGCTCTCGGGGACAACGTGGTCTTGAGCCTGAAGCTGGGGCGACGCGCTAAAAATCACCAGGATGAATGCGCACAGAATAACCCATAAATACTTATGATGACGAGACATAAATCCTCCTGAATTCTTTTGGTTTGATCATTATGCTGGAAAACCTCCGGGCGATGCAAGGATTGGACGCTCGCCGTAGTGGTGCAGTTTGATGTAGAGGAGGCTTTACGCCGCCATTTGGCGAGATAAACTCGCCGCACCACATGCCAAACTGTACCCACTACTGCGCTCGCGGATGCGCCCGTCTGATACAATCGGGGCCATGAGCGCAGCTTCTTTGAAATGGCGGGTGGTTCTGGTTCGCCCGCGCAATCCGCTGAATATCGGCGCCGCGGCGCGCGCCATGGCGAACTTTGGCTTCAAAGATATGGTGGTGGTTGAGCCCTACGGGCCGGTATGGCGGGAGGCGCGCTCAGCCGTGGGAGCGGAAGACATCATCCGCACGGCCCGCGCCGCCAGCAGCGTGGCCGAAGCGATCGGAGATCGCACGCTCGTTGTGGGCACCACGTCCGGCCAGCGCAGGACGCTGGACCGCGAATTGATGAGTCTGGACGAGCTTCCGGCCTGGGTTAAAAAACAAGAGCCGCGAGCGCGAAGGCGGGGCGCATGCCAAGCGGCGATCCTGTTCGGCTCGGAAAAAACAGGGCTTTCGAATGAGAACTTGAGTTACTGCCACGTCCTGGTCCGAATTCCCACCCAACCGCGCTGCCCTTCGATGAACCTGGGGCAGGCCGTGGCCGTCTGCTGCTATGAGATCGCCCGTGTGAGCCAGAGGATGGTGGGCAGGCAGACCCGAGAACTTGAGGAGCCCAGTTCCCCGCATTCCACCTGCGCGCGGGCATCGGCGCCGGCGAGCATCCAATCAATCGAGCATATTTTCGAGAGGGCCACCCATGTACTAGACGAGGTGGGTTATCTCAAGCCGAAAAGCCGCGAGGCGCAAATCCTCAAGTTGCGCCGCGGCTTGATTGAGCGCCGCCTATCGAGCCACGACGCAAAAATCCTGGGCGGCCTGCTGGCCCAGATCGAGTGGAAACTCGGCCATCCGTGACGGTCCGCGCCGCTAGAATCCTGTTCTTCTCAGGTAAATGCTGGACAAAAGCCATTCACCACGGAGACACAAAGGCACGATGAAGAAAATCAAAAGATAAGGGGATAGAAGATCTGTCCGTTGAGGCTCCAAGCAGCGAGTTTGGCGCGATCCCGGCTTCTGCGTTTTGATATTGGTTTTTCTTTGTGGCTTCGTGCCTTTGTGGTAGTGTAGCGACGAGTTTACCTCGCCAAATGGCGGCGTAAAGCCGCCTCTACTTGTTTTTGAAAGGATCAACGAAGTGACCAGTATAAAGATAAAAAGCCGGGTGGCGATTATCGAAGGTACGGTCGTAACTCCTGAATGCGCCGTTCAAAATGGAGTCGTGCTAGTCGAGGATGGAACCATTGTTTTTGCCGGGCCGGAGAAAGACGCTGCTCCGGAACCCGATTCGACCATCATCCGGGCGCCAGGAAAGTTTGTTGTGCCTGGACTCATTGATACGCACGTGCACGGGAGCCACGGTGATGACGTCATGATTAACGGGGTCGAAGGAATCAGGCGGATTTCGCGGGCGCAATTGCGATACGGTACGACAGCGTATCTGCCCAGCACCGTCTCGGCGTTCCACCCGGAGATCCTGCGCGCTCTCGAGGCGTGCGTCGAGGCGGAGAGCAATCCAGAGCCCGCGGCCGAGATCATTGGCATTCACGTGGAAGGTCCATTTATCAATAGGAGCAAAAAGGGCGCGCAACTGGATGCGGCCATTTGTGATCCGGATCTTGACCAGGTCCGCGAATATTTCCGGGCTGCCCCTGGACGCATCAAGGTCATGACATTGGCGCCTGAACTGCCCGGCGGCCTTGATCTGGTGCGCCTCTTGAGGGCGAATGGGGTTGTGGCCTCGCTCGGGCATTCCGACGCGGACTATGACACGGCGCTCGCCGCGATTGAAGCTGGGGCGACACATGCCACCCACCTTTTCAACGCTATGCCCGCGCTCCATCATCGAAAGCCGGGCCTGACGGCGGCTTGTTTGAATGAGCCTGCCATTCAGGCCGAGATCGTGGTCGATGGGATTCACGTTTCGCCGGAGATGGTGCGCCTGGCCGCCAAAATGAAGGGGCGCGACGGCATGTTGCTCATCACGGATGCGATGGCCGCTGTGGGCTGCCCAGAGGGGATTTACACGCTTGGTGAGAAGAAAGTTCGCGTGGCAAATGGGCGATGCGTGCTGCTCGATGGGGAGACTATCGCCAGCTCGCTCCTGACGATGAATAAAGGACTGGGCAACCTGATCGCGTTCACCGGCATGAGCCTGGTGGATGCGGTCCACACGGCGTCCTACGTCCCGGCTCGCGTCTGCGGAGTGCTCAACCGCAAGGGGTCGCTCGAAAAGGGCAAGGACGCTGACGTTGCGGTACTGAACGAAGACTATTCCGTCTACCTGACGCTCTCGGAGGGCGAGATAAGTAAGCCGCAGTAAGTGATGATCGTGCGGGCTACAATCAAGGCGCATACATACAAAGCAATGTATGCGCCACCCGCGTATGCCGTGGGTGTTTGGGCATCGAAAGGCCCACGGCACAAACTCCGTGCCGTGGCTACCTCTCGGGTGCACAAGAACGCTCCTCAAGCTTCGGTAGCGTGGCGGCGGTAGAACAGGAAACCCAATGCAAGCAAGCCGCCTGCAAACAGCAGCGCGGTGGCCGGCTCGGGCGAAGGATTAATAGCGGCCATCACTCCTTGGTCTTGTGCCAGATCGACGCCGGCGGTGATATAAAGGGTATTTGGATGAGACCCAGCGCCGCCGGTGCCAAACTCCAGCGCCCACATGGCCACATCGGTGATGGGTGTATTCATGCTGGAATCAAGGTAGCCGAGGAAGTTTCTGGTAGATGGATCATACGCGCTGATCCACCCGCTGCCGAAGTTGCCCACCAGCAGATCGCCACCAAATTTACCCCAATTGGCGGGCGCCATTGCCATACCCCACGGGGCGTTCAGTCCGTTGGCTGGCTTGACGCCCACCAGTTCCTTAATAAAGGCTCCGGTCGTTTCATTAAATTCGGCGACAGCGCCAAGACCCGGGCCTATTCCCGGTGCGCGCATGCCGGGTATAGCGTATGCGGCAAAGAGGGTTCCGTTGATGTCTTGGACATTGTACGGCTCATAGCCTTTTGGCAGGTTTGGATCGGTGAACGTGAGAGAAGTATCAGATTTCCAATCACTGGTGAATGCCTGAATGCCACCGCCGGCGTTGAAATTGGCGGCATAGAGCATCGAGCCGGTGGCGTTAATAGCGAGTCCAGTGTAGACAGTGGTAGGAGGCGGCGTCGTGACCGAGTTGTCCACCTCGACGATGGCGGTATTCGGGCCGGCTGTGCTGCCCGGATTCCATCCCGAAATCTGTCCGTTTAAATTGGCAAAAATGAAAACCGATGGCACGGCGCCCTTCGCGCCCGGAAGATTAAATCCCGGTGAACTGCTTGCCAAAGACGTATTGAAAACGATTCCCGTGGGTCCGTTTGGAGGGAAGCCCGTCGGGGTTCCAGCGACCGTCGGGATGTTCACAATCAATGGCTTGCCCGCCGGCTGCGGGATACCTTGACCATTGTAAAGGGTGGATGTATTGGTCCCTTGCTTCGAAACCCAGAACGGGCTGCCAGACGATTGGACCATGCCCCAGGGATTAACAAGGTTTGGGTCCGTGGTTGTTGTGCTGGTGTCCAGATTCGGCTCTGTAGTCGTGGCATTAATGACCAGATTCTGCTGGAGGTAAAATTGAGCTCGTGTGATTTGCGGGAAGACGAACACGCAGGCAATCATCATCGCAGCGATTAAATATCCTGGGCGATTTAGGCGGCTGGGTTCCATGGGCGCAAACCTCCTTGAGAGATAGGTGCTGAATGGAACTTAGTCCCGCACTTGTGACCTGTCAAGATTGACGTATGATGGGCTGAAACATGAGGGATTACCTAGCACGATAGTCCACGACATTTCAACACACAATGTTTTGGGGTTGGGGGGGGCCGCCATTCCGTGTGGTGATTAGGGTTTTTGTGTTGTGGCGGCCGCCTCTGGCCGCCGAAGCGATTGCAAATTCGAGCCACAAAAAAGGCCGCAGAGTTTGAAAAGCAAAACTCTGCGCTACAGTTCGCGGCCGCCGGTTACGGACTTTGCTTTTGCCCAATCGCTTGAATCGCGGCGTCGATCCACCAGCGCTCGGTGTCATTTGCGTGTACGCGCGCTGCGCGCAACGCGGGAAGTGAAACCACAGGTGGCTGGCGCTCAATCGATTCGATGGCCGCTTCACGCTGATCGTCGCCTGTGGCGTTGGCGAGCTGCGCGAGAAGGCCGGCCATTTGTTGCCCAGGCTTCACATTAATCTCCACGGTCGCCGAGGCTGGAACCGGATCAACCTGCAGGCGCGAGCCTATGGCCTCGGCCTCAATCCGGTGCTCTCCGCCCGGAAGTTGCCGGAGAACGGCCGAATCCTGCGATTGGGGCGCGCTCCAACTTCCTTCGTCCACCCGCCAGCTATACAACGCGTTACCCAAAGGTGTTGCCGAGAAGTTCAATCGAATGGAATCGGGCGAGAGCCGCGTCACCCGGAGGGCCGGGTGCGGGGGCGTTTCGGGCGGCGAATAAATCACGTATTCCCCCACCCGATGGCTGGCGATCAAGGTTTCGAAGAAAACATTGCCGCGCAAATCCACCAAGACGCGCCGCAGCCGCCTCCCGTCGATAAAGGGCTGCCGTTCACCCGCATTTAACACGGCCCGGCACACGCCCGGAACGCCGGCGTAGACGTTGCCCTCCCACGTCCACCAGGAGCGCCCCAGGCGGTCGCGTGAGAACGAAGTGGAATGGCTGAGCGCGCATCCTGCGGGCGCCTGTCCCGGCGGGTTGGGCGTAAACCATCGCACCGGACGTGCTTTCCCGGCCTCGTAAGTAATCAAATGCCAGCCGGTTCCCGGCGCGATCTCCCAGGTTTCGTGGTGGATGTTCACGGCCAGGTGGCCGGCCGAGTCAAAGAAGGCGGGACCGTCAAAAAAATAATGCGGGTCTCCGGGCACATCCTGCCGGTTCCAGATGCGCCAGCTCGTTCCGTCGAAGTAGTTGATACCCCGGCAGGCTCCCGTAAAGGCAATTTGCGGGCCCGGTCCGTAAATAGGTTTCATCCGGTCATCTGCCGCGTTAATAAACCGGATATGCACGCCGTGCTGTTCTTCGAGGGCGGTTTGGTAGCTGGAATAGTTCGCCCAACTTCCCTGGTACGGATCGAAAATGGCGATAGGCCCCTGACGACAATCCGGAAAAAGCCAAATTCGGCCTTGGGAATCGGCATCTAGCCCGCTTAGCCACGTAGGGCTTACGTTTCCCGGCAACGGATGGGCGACCCATTTTACCCCGTCCCATTCGTCGAGCGCGCGCCCGCTCAAAGACAAAACGGTCCACATACGGAATTGCTGGTCCGGCTGAAGCACGGTATACGGGTTGATCACTTTTACGCTAGCGTTGACCTTAGCAGGCGCACGCAACGATTCTGGCCGGAAAGCGGCGGCGCGTGAAGGACTGCGATCGACGGCGAGCATCCAGGTAGCTCCGGCGGACTCGCCAACGCTGAGGGAATAGAGAGCGTTCACCGTATCGAGCGGAAACCCCTCGTGCCAGTCAATGAGCCGGGGTGGTTTGCCATTGGAAGGAATGAACCACATCCCCGAGGCGTTCGCGCCAAGCCAAAGCCCTTTCTTCGCGGCCAGCCACGGGCGGGATAAACCCTCCGCAGGCTCCGGGAGGTCGTCGATGCCGGTCAGCACTTTTTCCCACTTGCCCTTGCGGAACCGCCACAAGACGCTGGCAAGTCGATGCGCCGGCGTCTCCGCCACGGCGCGCGCATGCGGGTCGTTGACGAGGTAGATATCCGAGCCGTCGCGGAAGACTTTCGTCACGCGCTCGAAGGCGTCCGGCTCTGGCTCCGGGATGCGCTCCGCCGCCATTGTCTCCGTATTGATGGAGTACATGCCGTCGCCGAGCGTCGCCGCCCAAAGATGCGTGCCGTCCACGCGCCCAAGGAAAGAAAGCCCGCGAACCGGCAAACCCTCTATCGAGCGATGGTAAGCAAAAGAGTGGCCGTCGTAGATGACGAATCCTTGAGCTGCGGCTGCATTGATGTATTCACCAGAGGCGTTGGACCAGAACCACGTCCGCCCCTGGCCGTCCACGGTGACGTCCAGCGGGCAGTAGATGACGGCTCTGCCGGGGTAGCGATGGTAAGTATAAAACTGGCCGGGGTTGAACGTGTAGACAACGTGCATCAGTCCATCGGGCGCGAGGCGGTAAATATTGGGAGTGTTGGCGGTGATCCAAAAATTCGCCGGTGGCGTGCTGAAAACATGCAGCCCGCCCAATCCGCCTTCGAGCTTTCCCAGAAGCTTGTATTGGTCTCCGCGATACCAGGTGAGCGCGGCCCCGGGTGGTACACCTGGTATACCCTCCCAGACCACGACCACGCCGCCATCCAAGCCGTTCCAAATCCCCACCGGGACGCCCCCCGGCGTTTGCGCGTGCGCGAGCACCCAATGATCGCCCTGCCAGCGATAAAGCCCGTCTGCCTGGGCTGGACCTGCTGTAGCCCACACAGCGCCCGTGCCATCCTGCGCTGTCATGCGGATGGCCGTGCGATCAACCGGCGCGGCAGCCATCTGCGCCGCAGCGGCAGGAGGCGCTGCCAAGCCCAGAATGCAAACGGCAACGCCGGCGTTGAGCACGATCCGCAATAATTTGTACACGCCTTCTCTCCGCGTGTGAAAGAGTAGCCACGGCACGAATTTTGTGCCGTGGGCTTCTTCCCAACAAAGACCCACGGCACAAAACCTGTGCCGTGGCTACCCTTGGCTACCAGATTGACCCGTGAAAGGGTCCCGCCAACGCGCATTATTGATGAACGAGCGGCGCAAAACCGTCAGGGCGGGGTTGAAACCCCGCCCTGACGGCCTCGAACCCAATGTTCGTGAATAATCCGAGCCAACGAATCACTTTTTCTCACCAGGTATAGTGCGCCGTATAGGTGATCTGCTTTTCGCCGCTCGGGGGAACCTCGACGCGGAATTCAATGGTGTGGCTGTCCATTTTCACGAAGGCGTTCGAATGCTGGATGATCTCCCAGGTGCTGCCGCGGTAGAGGTGCTCCACCACGCGAACCTCGACCGGCGTCTGCTGATGATTGCGCAACTCGATTTCAAACGATTCATCCAGCGTATGGCCCATCATGTTGATGACGTAGTTCGTGCGAGTCCGGTCGCCTACCAAGTCAAACGCATTGCCCGTGTACACGCTTACGGTCTCGTTTTCCGGCGTGCGCGGAACCTGGCTTTCGCCCAGGAACTCCAGATTCCCATCCTGATCTTGGCGGTAGAAACGAAGCCGTCCGCCGGG
This sequence comes from Terriglobia bacterium, assembly GCA_050745285.1. Classification (GTDB taxonomy): domain Bacteria; phylum Acidobacteriota; class Terriglobia; order UBA7540; family UBA7540; genus RH2-MAG17b. The sequence continues at coordinate 24,854 of JBOGJX010000522.1, read as the reverse complement.
TAGAGGAACTCCCAAGTGGTTCGCAGGGGTGTTGGCGAAGTCGCGCATCACGCGCACGCTCTGGGTCGATTCCGTGCCGAACTCGCGGTTCTGGCGGATCGCCTCCATGCTCCAGCCATTGTACTGGTTCTGGGGAAGCTCCAAGCCGTCGTACACATAATAGCGATCGGATTGGATCCCCCCGGCGCGGATGAATTCGACTTGCTTGGTTTCCTGGTCGCGCAGCGTGACGGGCCGGTGAAGCTCGTAGAGGTGATATTCATCGAAAGGCTTTTGCGTGACCAGCGGCTGCTGGAACCTGTCTGCCATAAACCCGCCGGGCACGCCACCCGCAATGCCTCCAATTACCCCACCGGCTTGCGGTTGAAGCTTGTTCACGGTTCCGGCCATTAATTTAATTTGGGCATCCTCGAAGCTCTTGCCGCTGCGGTTGTGAAGCGTGACCCATCCGAGAAGATCGAGCGCGCGGCCCGTGGGTGGCTCGATCACGTTATACGTGGCGTCCCAATCCAGGCCTTCCGTGATGTAGCTGAGCTCGGCGTCCACGTGACCCGCCTTTTGGCTTTCGATCGCCCAGCTCAAAACCGGCTTCAGGATGCTCCCCTGCGTCAAGACGGGGAACAGAGGCTCTCCGGGCAGCGTAAAGCGGAGCTGGCCGTTCACTTCGACGATAGGCTGGCGTGGTTCCGGCGAAAACGGAGGCTGCGTGCCGTAGGGCTGAGGATAATAGGTGCGACGGTTGGGCGCCATAAAGCCGCTGCGAATAATCTTGCCGTGGACAATTTCGCTGTGGCCGTTCTCCCGGACGAGGAAGTCGATTTCCTTCCCCTCGTAGAGTTGCAACAAGCGTTGTTGCGAGGCAGGATCCGCGCGGTAATTTTGCTCCACGATGCGCAGGGGAAATTCGCCCGACGGATCGCGCAGAATCACCGAGTCGGGCTCAAGCGTGTCCGTGATGTCATTGAGTTCAACGTGGTTCATCCCCGCTTTCAAATCGAGCGGCACCTCGATGCGAACCACGGCGAAATCCTGATTGTAGATGGTGAGCTTGGGCCCGGCGGAAAAGGCTGTCCCCCAGAGCAACAACAAAATACCCGGCAAAATTACCGCAGCCCGTTTCATGCGATCCCCCTTTGCACGGCAGAGACGAAAAACAAGTGGCGCGAGACAAGCGAAAATTCACCCGGACTATGCTACATCGCGCGGCTGATAGATTCCAGTTCCCTGTTGAGAGCTTGCGGGGCCGTCCAACTTTCCGTCCGCGCGCTTTCAAGCGCCGCCTCGGTGACCGCCTGGGTTTCGAGGGCATCCCGGAAATCGGGGCGCATCCGCTCGCCTTTTTTCAGGCACGCCAGGAAATCCGCCAGAGTGTTGATGAAGGTATGCTCGTACCCGATGACGCAGCCGGGAACCCACCAATTGGCCATATACGGATGTTCGGCGCCCGTCACTAGGATGGTCCGCCAGCCCTGAAGGTGGTCACTGTCTTCGTGATTGAAATATTGAAGCTGATGCATATCTTCCAAATCAAAATAGATTGAGCCCTTTTCGCCGTTGACTTCGAAACTGTTCTTGTTTTTCCGACCGCGTGCGTAGCGTGTGGCTTCAAAAGTACCGTTCGAGCCATTGGCAAACCGGGCCATGAACGTGCAAACGTCCTCAATCTCAACGTGCGCCGGGCTGCCATCAGGTCTGCGGCGGTCTTTGATAAAGATTTCAGTCATGCTCGAGACTCGTGAGATGGCGCCGTTGAGCCAAAGCGCCGTGTCAATATTGTGCGCCAACAGATCGCCCGAAACACCCGCGCCTGCGACATCCTTATCCAGCCGCCACGTTGCCGCGCCTCCTACCGGAACGCTGGCGGAAATGGTCCAGTCTTGAAGGTAGGTGGCACGGTAATGAAAGATCCGTCCCAACCGCCCCTCATCAATAATCTGCTTTGCCAGGCTGATGGCAGGCACGCGGCGATAGTTGAACCAGACCATGTTGGGCTTCCCGGCGCGTTCCACGGCGAGCGTCATCTCCTTTGCCTGGGCCAGATTCATGGCAAGGGGTTTCTCGCAAAGGATGATCTTACCCGCGGCGGCCGCGGCCAGGGCAATCTCATGATGGGTGTTGTTAGGGGAGCAGATGTCCACCGCGTCGATATCCGGAGCCTCCACCAGCTTCCGCCAATCGGTCTCAACACGCTGCCATCCCCAGCGGCGCGCAAACGACTCGGCGGGCGCCTTGGAGCGCGCCGCCACGGCCTTTAGCACGGGCTGGTATTCCACGTCGAAAAACCGGCTCACTTGGTGATATGCGTTCGAATGCGCACGGCCCATGAAGCCATAGCCAATCATTCCAATATTGAGGCCGCTGGTAAGGGGCGCCGCCATAAAACCTCCTCTGGCAAGATGTGACTCGTGGTAGGATGCGCTCAGAAAAGATGTTACACGACAATATGCGCGTAATCGACTTTAAAGTTTCCGCTCTCCGCTGCATTCCCCTTCCGGATCTGGCCGGATCGCTCTTCCCATGGGTGAAGCGGCGCGGCCTTCGAGAAAACACCTTTTCTACAAGCGCCTTCCAGCACGGACGGCGAAGCTATCTCAAACCTCAAATCTCAAATCTCGAATTGCAAATTGAATGACTTCGGCTTTCCCACATTTCGGTCTGACCGGCGGCATCGCCTGCGGCAAAAGCACCGTAGCGTCCCACTTTCTCGCCTTGGGCGCAAAGGTGATCGACGCGGACCGGATCGGGCACGAGATGCTGCGCAGACCTGGGCCGGTCTTCGATGAAATCCTTGGCCATTTCGGCAATGAAATTCTCAACACCCACCGAGAGATCGACCGGAAGATTTTGGGCGCGATCGTCTTCGCCAATCCGGAGAAACGCCGCGAGCTAAATTCCATCCTCCACCCACGCATTATTGCGAGGCAGGAAGAGCTGGCGGCGCAATATCACCGCGACAACCCGCAATCCATTATTCTCGTGGAAGCTGCGCTGATCTACGAGGCAGGCATTGAGAGCCGCTTCCGGAAAGTGCTGGTGGCGTGGTGCACGCCGGAACAGCAGGTCGAGCGGCTCATGACGAAGTCGAGTCTGCCGCGCAGCGAGGCTGTGGCGCGCGTGGCCGCCCAGATGCCGGCGGAGGAGAAGCGCCGCCGCGCCGATTTTGTGATTGATTGCTCAGGCAGCCTTGAACACACTCGCGCGCAGGTCAACACCCTCTATCCCCAGCTCGCTCGCCTGGCGCGAAATGACCCACCATAGAACCCGGAGACTTGTGGGCGCAGAGTTTTGCTTTTGGAACTCTACCGGCTTTTCTCCTGGTGTATGAGAGAAAGCGCTACCCTCCCGCTCAAAAGCTCATTATAATTTCCCCTTCTCAAAGATTACGCCGGCAGCCAGCCCGCTAACGCCCGCCGCGCGGGAAACAGATCGAATCGGGGAGGTTAACTCATGACAGATCAGAGAGAACCACAACACGAGAATCTGGAAGCGCTGTTGGACGAAAAGCGTGTTTACTCGCCATCCGAGGCCTTTCGCAAGCAGGCGAACGCCTCGGACGCTTCGGCCATCGAGCGCGCTGGCCAGGACGCCGAGGCCTTCTGGGCCGCGGAAGCGGAGCATCTCGACTGGTTCAAGCGTTGGGACAAGGTGCTCGAATGGAATGCCCCCTGGGCCAAATGGTTTGTGGGCGGCAAGCTGAACGTGGCCTACAACTGCGTGGACCGCCACGCCGCCTCCGCGCGCCGGAATAAGGCAGCGATCATCTGGGAAGGCGAGCCGGGTGATTCGCGTGTGCTCACGTTTGGAATGCTCGAGCGCGAGGTCAACAAGTGCGCGAACGCGCTCAAGTCGCTGGGCGTGAAGAAAGGCGACCGCGTGGCCATTTACATGGGCATGACACCGGAGCTGCCCATTGCGCTGCTCGCCTGCGCCAAGATCGGCGCGCCGCACAGCGTGGTCTTTGGCGGATTTTCGGCAGAGTCTCTGCGCGAGCGCATCAATGACGCGCAGGCCAAGGTGCTTGTGACGGCGGACGGCGCGTGGCGGCGCGGCAACGTGGTGCCGCTCAAAACCAATGCCGATGAAGCTCTGAAAGGCTCGCCCTGCGTGGATAAGGTGGTTGTGCTGCGACGCACGGGAGACCGCGCGCCTTGCGTGATGCAGCCTGGACGCGACGTGTGGTGGCACGAAGTGGTGGACCGTGCTTCGGACCTGTGCGCGGCTGAGCCGATGGATTCCGAGGATATTCTCTACATCCTCTACACCAGCGGAACCACCGGAAAGCCCAAGGGGGTGGTACACACGTCGGCGGGGTATCTGTTGGGAACGTCCGTCACGCACCGTTACATTTTCGACCTGAAGGAGAATGACGTGTATTGGTGCACGGCGGATATCGGCTGGGTCACGGGCCATTCGTACATCGTTTATGGGCCGCTCTCGAACGGCGCCACAAGCCTGATGTATGAAGGAAGCCCGGATTACCCGGACCGCGGACGCTTCTGGGAAATTGCCGCCAAGTATGGCGTGAATACCTTCTACACCGCGCCGACCGCCATCCGCACCTTCATGCGATGGGGCGTGGAATGGCCGGCGAAATACGATCTTTCCTCGCTCCGGGTGTTGGGGACGGTGGGCGAGCCCATCAACCCCGAAGCCTGGATCTGGTATCACAAGAACATCGGCCGCGAGCGCTGCCCGATTGTCGATACCTGGTGGCAAACAGAAACCGGCATGATCATGATTTCTCCGTTGCCCGGCTTGACGCCCACTAAGCCAGGCTCCGCCACCAAACCGTTCCCCGGAATCGCGGCCGAGGTGCTGGACGATAAGGGGCAGCCGGTGGGGCCGGGCGGCGGCGGGTATCTTGTTCTCGCCCGGCCTTGGCCGGCGATGTTCCGCACCATCTACGGCGACCCGGAGCGCTACGAGCGCCAATACTGGTCGAGGTATCCTGGCAAGTATTTGACCGGTGACGGGGCCAAGCTGGACGCGGACGGTTACTTCTGGCTGCTCGGCCGCGTGGATGATGTGATGAACGTTTCCGGCCATCGCATCTCCACGTTTGAGGTTGAAAGCGCGCTGGTGGATCATCCCTCCGTGGCCGAGGCCGCGGTCATCGGCAAAGCACATGAGGTGAAGGGGCAAGGTATTGCCGGCTTCGTGACACTCAAGGAAGGCGTGGCGCCGACCGACGACCTGAAGAAGGAGCTGCGCGAGCACGTGGCGCACAAAATCGGCGCTCTGGCCCGGCCCGATGATATTTTCTTCACTTCTGAGCTTCCCAAAACGCGCAGCGCAAAGATCATGCGACGGCTGTTGAGGGACATTGCCGAGGGGCGAGTGTTGGGCGATACTACCACGCTCGCCGATCCTGCCGTTGTGGCCACGCTTAAGCAGCAGTACGAAGAAGAGGGAATCGTGGATTAGAGACGTAGCCATGGCACACAAACCGTGCCGTGGGTACCTCAACTTAATCCTGGCGGAGAGGGTGGGATTCGAACCCACGGTTGAGTTTCCCCAACACACGCTTTCCAAGCGTGCTCCTTAAGCCACTCGGACACCTCTCCGGACCTTTACGGGCTCATCGAGATGGGCGATCTAAGGATAGCAATCCACCGCGAGATGATGAGCCAACGCGATAGATAGAATGCCACAGCGGGCGCTTTTTCAGCAACCGGGCACAGTGATTGTAGGGACGCTGCTTGCTGTGCCACCCTTCGGGCCATATTTAATCTCATTTTAAATGGGGAGTTGAACCAGCACTATGGGCAGAAGGCAAGCACTCGCATTGATCATCGTCAGCGTCTGGATTGGCTGGACGCTCTTCATGTGGTTTGCCGCCACCCGGAGTTTTCGCACCGCCAGCCGGGTGTGGCAGAAGCCACAGCCGGAGTTTGCCCAACTCATGAAGCCTCTGGGCGAGAATGCTTCGCTCACGGTGCTCAGGCACTTCGCGGGCCAGGTAAACGCCACCAATTTTCGGGCCTATGGTCTCGCCCAAATCGTCCTGGGCATCCTGCTGTTGCTGCTATTGTGGAGTCAGAAGCCGCACGATATTGCCAGCCTTGTGCTCGCCTGCGTGATGCTCGTGCTAGTGGTGATTCTTGCCGGGTTTATTGCGCCTCGGATCGCGTCATTGGGCAGCGCTCTCGACTTCAAACCCTCACCGGACGCCATGGCCCGCTTTTGGACCCTGCACGGCGCCTACACGGGCCTGGATTGCGCTAAACTGGTGGTGGGAATTGCGCTCGTTGTGCGATGGGTATTGATGGCGTAGCAAGGCGCAAGCTCGCGATTGGGAAAACATTAGCCGTGAAGACCGCCCTGGGTGGCTTTCCCCTTACCGCTTACTGTCTTCTGCTTGCTGCCCGGTGGTTTTTCATGGGGCAGGCGTGCTTTCAACAGGCCCAATTTGCGGCTGGCCCGCTTGCCGAGTTTCTGGTTGAGGAATCGCCCCTTGCCCATAAGAACTCGCCGTGATTACACGCATGGGTAGCCACGGCACGAAGTTTGTGCCGTGGGCCTTTCGCCGCGCAAACACACCCAGGGCACACAAACCGTGCCGTGGCTACTACCGCCTCTTTGCGATACTTTGCGCCTTTGCGAGAAGCTCTTGCTTACAAGTTTCCACCATCAGGCCCCGGCAGGCAATCCATGCTCTTCGACCAGCAGCGTGCCGGAGATATGATCGTGCCAAGCCATGCCATCGCCATCCATGGCGGCCCAGAGGAAGCCGATCATCAGCGCCACAATCGAGACCAGGTACCCGAAGGCGCGCAGCAGCGCTTCCTGGCGGGTAGGAGGATCGCCGTCCAGATTCCGCACCGTCAGACCCATGGCAGACTGTCCCGGAGTGCGCAGCGCAAGCGCGGTGAAGAGCCCAAAATAGAAGAAGACCCAGAACAGCGCGATGAACGCCACGACGGCAAGGTCCAGAGAACGGGGTTCAAGCCTCCCTCGCGCCAGGGTGAAGAGGCCGGCAAATAAACACGCTGCGGCCAGAAGAATGAAGCCGTCCAACACACCCGCCAGAAAGCGCTTGCTGAGCGGCGCCACGGAAATCTCATCGGGGTCTATTCCGGCGCGGGAAGCGCTCAAAGGGGTGCCGGCGAATTCCACCATGATAGGCCGCGAGCGAGGCGATTCAACGAAATCACCGGGCGCTTTTCCCGGACGGTTCACCCGAGAAGCAGCTTGATCCATGATTGGCCTTACGGGGCGATCCAACGGAACGGATCCAAGATCAAGCTGGTTGCCGCGCGACGCCCGGTCCTCAAAGGCGCGGTCCAGAATATTTCCGGCCTTGGCTGCCGCGGGTGTTTTGAAACCTGCTTCTGGGCTCACCCCGCGGAGTGGCGCGTTCCAGCCGGCGCCGTCGAAGTCAAAGCGAAGAGTAGCATCGCGCTCTGGAGCCTCGCCCGCGGTATCGCGGCGGCGCCGGAAGCTGGCGGCGCGTTCCGAGATTTCGCCGGCCCAACCGGACTCAGCGCCGCCCATGTGCTGAGGAGCGGCCGGCGGCCGCGGCTTGGATGCTGCGGGCGCGTTCAAGCCTCCGGCGAGAAATTCAGTTGCGCTGTCCGTGCGCTGAGGAGCAGCCGGCGGATGGGAATCCGGACGCCTCAACGGCTCGGCTGGAGAAAACACAATCGTGCCTTCGCGCGATATGGGAATCGGTGGATGTGGGCTCTTGGGCTCTCCGGCTTGAGCAAAATGCTGTCCGCACTTCTTACATTCACCAAGGCCGGGGAAACTAACATAGCCGCATTTAGGACATTTCACGCTTCGCTTGCACCGTTCATAGCCAGGTATTCATCATGAATTACTCTTCGAGTGGCGGCACCAATCTGGATTATTCATCTAATGAGCATTGCCGGAAGGGCGGGGTTTCAACCCCGCCGCGCACTGGCAGTCACGTCGTCCGTTTTGTTCCATACCCCCGAGCGGCTCGTTTAAACGAGCCGCTCGGGGGTATGGAACAAAACGGACGACGTGACTGCCAGTGCGCGGCGGGGTTGAAACCCCGCCCTTCCGGCAATGCTCATTAGATGAATAATCCAGATTGGTGCCGCCACTCGAAGAGTAATTCATGATGAATACCTGGCTATGAACGGTGCAAGCGAAGCGTGAAATGTCCTAAATGCGGCTATGTTAGTTTCCCCGGCCTTGGTGAATGTAAGAAGTGCGGACAGCATTTTGCTCAAGCCGGAGAGCCCAAGAGCCCACATCCACCGATTCCCATATCGCGCGAAGGCACGATTGTGTTTTCTCCAGCCGAGCCGTTGAGGCGTCCGGATTCCCATCCGCCGGCTGCTCCTCAGCGCACGGACAGCGCAACTGAATTTCTCGCCGGAGGCTTGAACGCGCCCGCAGCATCCAAGCCGCGGCCGCCGGCCGCTCCTCAGCACATGGGCGGCGCTGAGTCCGGTTGGGCCGGCGAAATCTCGGAACGCGCCGCCAGCTTCCGGCGCCGCCGCGATACCGCGGGCGAGGCTCCAGAGCGCGATGCTACTCTTCGCTTTGACTTCGACGGCGCCGGCTGGAACGCGCCACTCCGCGGGGTGAGCCCAGAAGCAGGTTTCAAAACACCCGCGGCAGCCAAGGCCGGAAATATTCTGGACCGCGCCTTTGAGGACCGGGCGTCGCGCGGCAACCAGCTTGATCTTGGATCCGTTCCGTTGGATCGCCCCGTAAGGCCAATCATGGATCAAGCTGCTTCTCGGGTGAACCGTCCGGGAAAAGCGCCCGGTGATTTCGTTGAATCGCCTCGCTCGCGGCCTATCATGGTGGAATTCGCCGGCACCCCTTTGAGCGCTTCCCGCGCCGGAATAGACCCCGATGAGATTTCCGTGGCGCCGCTCAGCAAGCGCTTTCTGGCGGGTGTGTTGGACGGCTTCATTCTTCTGGCCGCAGCGTGTTTATTTGCCGGCCTCTTCACCCTGGCGCGAGGGAGGCTTGAACCCCGTTCTCTGGACCTTGCCGTCGTGGCGTTCATCGCGCTGTTCTGGGTCTTCTTCTATTTTGGGCTCTTCACCGCGCTTGCGCTGCGCACTCCGGGACAGTCTGCCATGGGTCTGACGGTGCGGAATCTGGACGGCGATCCTCCTACCCGCCAGGAAGCGCTGCTGCGCGCCTTCGGGTACCTGGTCTCGATTGTGGCGCTGATGATCGGCTTCCTCTGGGCCGCCATGGATGGCGATGGCATGGCTTGGCACGATCATATCTCCGGCACGCTGCTGGTCGAAGAGCATGGATTGCCTGCCGGGGCCTGATGGTGGAAACTTGTAAGCAAGAGCTTCTCGCAAAGGCGCAAAGTATCGCAAAGAGGCGGTAGTAGCCACGGCACGGTTTGTGTGCCCTGGGTGTGTTTGCGCGGCGAAAGGCCCACGGCACAAACTTCGTGCCGTGGCTACCCATGCGTGTAATCACGGCGAGTTCTTATGGGCAAGGGGCGATTCCTCAACCAGAAACTCGGCAAGCGGGCCAGCCGCAAATTGGGCCTGTTGAAAGCACGCCTGCCCCATGAAAAACCACCGGGCAGCAAGCAGAAGACAGTAAGCGGTAAGGGGAAAGCCACCCAGGGCGGTCTTCACGGCTAATGTTTTCCCAATCGCGAGCTTGCGCCTTGCTACGCCATCAATACCCATCGCACAACGAGCGCAATTCCCACCACCAGTTTAGCGCAATCCAGGCCCGTGTAGGCGCCGTGCAGGGTCCAAAAGCGGGCCATGGCGTCCGGTGAGGGTTTGAAGTCGAGAGCGCTGCCCAATGACGCGATCCGAGGCGCAATAAACCCGGCAAGAATCACCACTAGCACGAGCATCACGCAGGCGAGCACAAGGCTGGCAATATCGTGCGGCTTCTGACTCCACAATAGCAGCAACAGCAGGATGCCCAGGACGATTTGGGCGAGACCATAGGCCCGAAAATTGGTGGCGTTTACCTGGCCCGCGAAGTGCCTGAGCACCGTGAGCGAAGCATTCTCGCCCAGAGGCTTCATGAGTTGGGCAAACTCCGGCTGTGGCTTCTGCCACACCCGGCTGGCGGTGCGAAAACTCCGGGTGGCGGCAAACCACATGAAGAGCGTCCAGCCAATCCAGACGCTGACGATGATCAATGCGAGTGCTTGCCTTCTGCCCATAGTGCTGGTTCAACTCCCCATTTAAAATGAGATTAAATATGGCCCGAAGGGTGGCACAGCAAGCAGCGTCCCTACAATCACTGTGCCCGGTTGCTGAAAAAGCGCCCGCTGTGGCATTCTATCTATCGCGTTGGCTCATCATCTCGCGGTGGATTGCTATCCTTAGATCGCCCATCTCGATGAGCCCGTAAAGGTCCGGAGAGGTGTCCGAGTGGCTTAAGGAGCACGCTTGGAAAGCGTGTGTTGGGGAAACTCAACCGTGGGTTCGAATCCCACCCTCTCCGCCAGGATTAAGTTGAGGTACCCACGGCACGGTTTGTGTGCCATGGCTACGTCTCTAATCCACGATTCCCTCTTCTTCGTACTGCTGCTTAAGCGTGGCCACAACGGCAGGATCGGCGAGCGTGGTAGTATCGCCCAACACTCGCCCCTCGGCAATGTCCCTCAACAGCCGTCGCATGATCTTTGCGCTGCGCGTTTTGGGAAGCTCAGAAGTGAAGAAAATATCATCGGGCCGGGCCAGAGCGCCGATTTTGTGCGCCACGTGCTCGCGCAGCTCCTTCTTCAGGTCGTCGGTCGGCGCCACGCCTTCCTTGAGTGTCACGAAGCCGGCAATACCTTGCCCCTTCACCTCATGTGCTTTGCCGATGACCGCGGCCTCGGCCACGGAGGGATGATCCACCAGCGCGCTTTCAACCTCAAACGTGGAGATGCGATGGCCGGAAACGTTCATCACATCATCCACGCGGCCGAGCAGCCAGAAGTAACCGTCCGCGTCCAGCTTGGCCCCGTCACCGGTCAAATACTTGCCAGGATACCTCGACCAGTATTGGCGCTCGTAGCGCTCCGGGTCGCCGTAGATGGTGCGGAACATCGCCGGCCAAGGCCGGGCGAGAACAAGATACCCGCCGCCGCCCGGCCCCACCGGCTGCCCCTTATCGTCCAGCACCTCGGCCGCGATTCCGGGGAACGGTTTGGTGGCGGAGCCTGGCTTAGTGGGCGTCAAGCCGGGCAACGGAGAAATCATGATCATGCCGGTTTCTGTTTGCCACCAGGTATCGACAATCGGGCAGCGCTCGCGGCCGATGTTCTTGTGATACCAGATCCAGGCTTCGGGGTTGATGGGCTCGCCCACCGTCCCCAACACCCGGAGCGAGGAAAGATCGTATTTCGCCGGCCATTCCACGCCCCATCGCATGAAGGTGCGGATGGCGGTCGGCGCGGTGTAGAAGGTATTCACGCCATACTTGGCGGCAATTTCCCAGAAGCGTCCGCGGTCCGGGTAATCCGGGCTTCCTTCATACATCAGGCTTGTGGCGCCGTTCGAGAGCGGCCCATAAACGATGTACGAATGGCCCGTGACCCAGCCGATATCCGCCGTGCACCAATACACGTCATTCTCCTTCAGGTCGAAAATGTAACGGTGCGTGACGGACGTTCCCAACAGATACCCCGCCGACGTGTGTACCACCCCCTTGGGCTTTCCGGTGGTTCCGCTGGTGTAGAGGATGTAGAGAATATCCTCGGAATCCATCGGCTCAGCCGCGCACAGGTCCGAAGCACGGTCCACCACTTCGTGCCACCACACGTCGCGTCCAGGCTGCATCACGCAAGGCGCGCGGTCTCCCGTGCGTCGCAGCACAACCACCTTATCCACGCAGGGCGAGCCTTTCAGAGCTTCATCGGCATTGGTTTTGAGCGGCACCACGTTGCCGCGCCGCCACGCGCCGTCCGCCGTCACAAGCACCTTGGCCTGCGCGTCATTGATGCGCTCGCGCAGAGACTCTGCCGAAAATCCGCCAAAGACCACGCTGTGCGGCGCGCCGATCTTGGCGCAGGCGAGCAGCGCAATGGGCAGCTCCGGTGTCATGCCCATGTAAATGGCCACGCGGTCGCCTTTCTTCACGCCCAGCGACTTGAGCGCGTTCGCGCACTTGTTGACCTCGCGCTCGAGCATTCCAAACGTGAGCACACGCGAATCACCCGGCTCGCCTTCCCAGATGATCGCTGCCTTATTCCGGCGCGCGGAGGCGGCGTGGCGGTCCACGCAGTTGTAGGCCACGTTCAGCTTGCCGCCCACAAACCATTTGGCCCAGGGGGCATTCCATTCGAGCACCTTGTCCCAACGCTTGAACCAGTCGAGATGCTCCGCTTCCGCGGCCCAGAAGGCCTCGGCGTCCTGGCCAGCGCGCTCGATGGCCGAAGCGTCCGAGGCGTTCGCCTGCTTGCGAAAGGCCTCGGATGGCGAGTAAACACGCTTTTCGTCCAACAGCGCTTCCAGATTCTCGTGTTGTGGTTCTCTCTGATCTGTCATGAGTTAACCTCCCCGATTCGATCTGTTTCCCGCGCGGCGGGCGTTAGCGGGCTGGCTGCCGGCGTAATCTTTGAGAAGGGGAAATTATAATGAGCTTTTGAGCGGGAGGGTAGCGCTTTCTCTCATACACCAGGAGAAAAGCCGGTAGAGTTCCAAAAGCAAAACTCTGCGCCCACAAGTCTCCGGGTTCTATGGTGGGTCATTTCGCGCCAGGCGAGCGAGCTGGGGATAGAGGGTGTTGACCTGCGCGCGAGTGTGTTCAAGGCTGCCTGAGCAATCAATCACAAAATCGGCGCGGCGGCGCTTCTCCTCCGCCGGCATCTGGGCGGCCACGCGCGCCACAGCCTCGCTGCGCGGCAGACTCGACTTCGTCATGAGCCGCTCGACCTGCTGTTCCGGCGTGCACCACGCCACCAGCACTTTCCGGAAGCGGCTCTCAATGCCTGCCTCGTAGATCAGCGCAGCTTCCACGAGAATAATGGATTGCGGGTTGTCGCGGTGATATTGCGCCGCCAGCTCTTCCTGCCTCGCAATAATGCGTGGGTGGAGGATGGAATTTAGCTCGCGGCGTTTCTCCGGATTGGCGAAGACGATCGCGCCCAAAATCTTCCGGTCGATCTCTCGGTGGGTGTTGAGAATTTCATTGCCGAAATGGCCAAGGATTTCATCGAAGACCGGCCCAGGTCTGCGCAGCATCTCGTGCCCGATCCGGTCCGCGTCGATCACCTTTGCGCCCAAGGCGAGAAAGTGGGACGCTACGGTGCTTTTGCCGCAGGCGATGCCGCCGGTCAGACCGAAATGTGGGAAAGCCGAAGTCATTCAATTTGCAATTCGAGATTTGAGATTTGAGGTTTGAGATAGCTTCGCCGTCCGTGCTGGAAGGCGCTTGTAGAAAAGGTGTTTTCTCGAAGGCCGCGCCGCTTCACCCATGGGAAGAGCGATCCGGCCAGATCCGGAAGGGGAATGCAGCGGAGAGCGGAAACTTTAAAGTCGATTACGCGCATATTGTCGTGTAACATCTTTTCTGAGCGCATCCTACCACGAGTCACATCTTGCCAGAGGAGGTTTTATGGCGGCGCCCCTTACCAGCGGCCTCAATATTGGAATGATTGGCTATGGCTTCATGGGCCGTGCGCATTCGAACGCATATCACCAAGTGAGCCGGTTTTTCGACGTGGAATACCAGCCCGTGCTAAAGGCCGTGGCGGCGCGCTCCAAGGCGCCCGCCGAGTCGTTTGCGCGCCGCTGGGGATGGCAGCGTGTTGAGACCGATTGGCGGAAGCTGGTGGAGGCTCCGGATATCGACGCGGTGGACATCTGCTCCCCTAACAACACCCATCATGAGATTGCCCTGGCCGCGGCCGCCGCGGGTAAGATCATCCTTTGCGAGAAACCCCTTGCCATGAATCTGGCCCAGGCAAAGGAGATGACGCTCGCCGTGGAACGCGCCGGGAAGCCCAACATGGTCTGGTTCAACTATCGCCGCGTGCCTGCCATCAGCCTGGCAAAGCAGATTATTGATGAGGGGCGGTTGGGACGGATCTTTCATTACCGTGCCACCTACCTTCAAGACTGGACCATTTCCGCCAGCGTTCCGGTAGGAGGCGCGGCAACGTGGCGGCTGGATAAGGATGTCGCAGGCGCGGGTGTTTCGGGCGATCTGTTGGCGCACAATATTGACACGGCGCTTTGGCTCAACGGCGCCATCTCACGAGTCTCGAGCATGACTGAAATCTTTATCAAAGACCGCCGCAGACCTGATGGCAGCCCGGCGCACGTTGAGATTGAGGACGTTTGCACGTTCATGGCCCGGTTTGCCAATGGCTCGAACGGTACTTTTGAAGCCACACGCTACGCACGCGGTCGGAAAAACAAGAACAGTTTCGAAGTCAACGGCGAAAAGGGCTCAATCTATTTTGATTTGGAAGATATGCATCAGCTTCAATATTTCAATCACGAAGACAGTGACCACCTTCAGGGCTGGCGGACCATCCTAGTGACGGGCGCCGAACATCCGTATATGGCCAATTGGTGGGTTCCCGGCTGCGTCATCGGGTACGAGCATACCTTCATCAACACTCTGGCGGATTTCCTGGCGTGCCTGAAAAAAGGCGAGCGGATGCGCCCCGATTTCCGGGATGCCCTCGAAACCCAGGCGGTCACCGAGGCGGCGCTTGAAAGCGCGCGGACGGAAAGTTGGACGGCCCCGCAAGCTCTCAACAGGGAACTGGAATCTATCAGCCGCGCGATGTAGCATAGTCCGGGTGAATTTTCGCTTGTCTCGCGCCACTTGTTTTTCGTCTCTGCCGTGCAAAGGGGGATCGCATGAAACGGGCTGCGGTAATTTTGCCGGGTATTTTGTTGTTGCTCTGGGGGACAGCCTTTTCCGCCGGGCCCAAGCTCACCATCTACAATCAGGATTTCGCCGTGGTTCGCATCGAGGTGCCGCTCGATTTGAAAGCGGGGATGAACCACGTTGAACTCAATGACATCACGGACACGCTTGAGCCCGACTCGGTGATTCTGCGCGATCCGTCGGGCGAATTTCCCCTGCGCATCGTGGAGCAAAATTACCGCGCGGATCCTGCCTCGCAACAACGCTTGTTGCAACTCTACGAGGGGAAGGAAATCGACTTCCTCGTCCGGGAGAACGGCCACAGCGAAATTGTCCACGGCAAGATTATTCGCAGCGGCTTTATGGCGCCCAACCGTCGCACCTATTATCCTCAGCCCTACGGCACGCAGCCTCCGTTTTCGCCGGAACCACGCCAGCCTATCGTCGAAGTGAACGGCCAGCTCCGCTTTACGCTGCCCGGAGAGCCTCTGTTCCCCGTCTTGACGCAGGGGAGCATCCTGAAGCCGGTTTTGAGCTGGGCGATCGAAAGCCAAAAGGCGGGTCACGTGGACGCCGAGCTCAGCTACATCACGGAAGGCCTGGATTGGGACGCCACGTATAACGTGATCGAGCCACCCACGGGCCGCGCGCTCGATCTTCTCGGATGGGTCACGCTTCACAACCGCAGCGGCAAGAGCTTCGAGGATGCCCAAATTAAATTAATGGCCGGAACCGTGAACAAGCTTCAACCGCAAGCCGGTGGGGTAATTGGAGGCATTGCGGGTGGCGTGCCCGGCGGGTTTATGGCAGACAGGTTCCAGCAGCCGCTGGTCACGCAAAAGCCTTTCGATGAATATCACCTCTACGAGCTTCACCGGCCCGTCACGCTGCGCGACCAGGAAACCAAGCAAGTCGAATTCATCCGCGCCGGGGGGATCCAATCCGATCGCTATTATGTGTACGACGGCTTGGAGCTTCCCCAGAACCAGTACAATGGCTGGAGCATGGAGGCGATCCGCCAGAACCGCGAGTTCGGCACGGAATCGACCCAGAGCGTGCGCGTGATGCGCGACTTCGCCAACACCCCTGCGAACCACTTGGGAGTTCCTCTACCCGGCGGACGGCTTCGTTTCTACCGCCAAGATCAGGATGGGAATCTGGAGTTCCTGGGCGAAAGCCAGGTTCCGCGCACGCCGGAAAACGAGACCGTAAGCGTGTACACGGGCAATGCGTTTGACTTGGTAGGCGACCGGACTCGCACGAACTACGTCATCAACATGATGGGCCATACGCTGGATGAATCGTTTGAAATCGAGTTGCGCAATCATCAGCAGACGCCGGTCGAGGTTCGCGTGGTGGAGCACCTCTACCGCGGCAGCACCTGGGAGATCATCCAGCATTCGAACGCCTTCGTGAAAATGGACAGCCACACCATTGAATTCCGCGTCGAGGTTCCCCCGAGCGGCGAAAAGCAGATCACCTATACGGCGCACTATACCTGGTGAGAAAAAGTGATTCGTTGGCTCGGATTATTCACGAACATTGGGTTCGAGGCCGTCAGGGCGGGGTTTCAACCCCGCCCTGACGGTTTTGCGCCGCTCGTTCATCAATAATGCGCGTTGGCGGGACCCTTTCACGGGTCAATCTGGTAGCCAAGGGTAGCCACGGCACAGGTTTTGTGCCGTGGGTCTTTGTTGGGAAGAAGCCCACGGCACAAAATTCGTGCCGTGGCTACTCTTTCACACGCGGAGAGAAGGCGTGTACAAATTATTGCGGATCGTGCTCAACGCCGGCGTTGCCGTTTGCATTCTGGGCTTGGCAGCGCCTCCTGCCGCTGCGGCGCAGATGGCTGCCGCGCCGGTTGATCGCACGGCCATCCGCATGACAGCGCAGGATGGCACGGGCGCTGTGTGGGCTACAGCAGGTCCAGCCCAGGCAGACGGGCTTTATCGCTGGCAGGGCGATCATTGGGTGCTCGCGCACGCGCAAACGCCGGGGGGCGTCCCGGTGGGGATTTGGAACGGCTTGGATGGCGGCGTGGTCGTGGTCTGGGAGGGTATACCAGGTGTACCACCCGGGGCCGCGCTCACCTGGTATCGCGGAGACCAATACAAGCTTCTGGGAAAGCTCGAAGGCGGATTGGGCGGGCTGCATGTTTTCAGCACGCCACCGGCGAATTTTTGGATCACCGCCAACACTCCCAATATTTACCGCCTCGCGCCCGATGGACTGATGCACGTTGTCTACACGTTCAACCCCGGCCAGTTTTATACTTACCATCGCTACCCCGGCAGAGCCGTCATCTACTGCCCGCTGGACGTCACCGTGGACGGCCAGGGGCGGACGTGGTTCTGGTCCAACGCCTCTGGTGAATACATCAATGCAGCCGCAGCTCAAGGATTCGTCATCTACGACGGCCACTCTTTTGCTTACCATCGCTCGATAGAGGGTTTGCCGGTTCGCGGGCTTTCTTTCCTTGGGCGCGTGGACGGCACGCATCTTTGGGCGGCGACGCTCGGCGACGGCATGTACTCCATCAATACGGAGACAATGGCGGCGGAGCGCATCCCGGAGCCAGAGCCGGACGCCTTCGAGCGCGTGACGAAAGTCTTCCGCGACGGCTCGGATATCTACCTCGTCAACGACCCGCATGCGCGCGCCGTGGCGGAGACGCCGGCGCATCGACTTGCCAGCGTCTTGTGGCGGTTCCGCAAGGGCAAGTGGGAAAAAGTGCTGACCGGCATCGACGACCTCCCGGAGCCTGCGGAGGGTTTATCCCGCCCGTGGCTGGCCGCGAAGAAAGGGCTTTGGCTTGGCGCGAACGCCTCGGGGATGTGGTTCATTCCTTCCAATGGCAAACCACCCCGGCTCATTGACTGGCACGAGGGGTTTCCGCTCGATACGGTGAACGCTCTCTATTCCCTCAGCGTTGGCGAGTCCGCCGGAGCTACCTGGATGCTCGCCGTCGATCGCAGTCCTTCACGCGCCGCCGCTTTCCGGCCAGAATCGTTGCGTGCGCCTGCTAAGGTCAACGCTAGCGTAAAAGTGATCAACCCGTATACCGTGCTTCAGCCGGACCAGCAATTCCGTATGTGGACCGTTTTGTCTTTGAGCGGGCGCGCGCTCGACGAATGGGACGGGGTAAAATGGGTCGCCCATCCGTTGCCGGGAAACGTAAGCCCTACGTGGCTAAGCGGGCTAGATGCCGATTCCCAAGGCCGAATTTGGCTTTTTCCGGATTGTCGTCAGGGGCCTATCGCCATTTTCGATCCGTACCAGGGAAGTTGGGCGAACTATTCCAGCTACCAAACCGCCCTCGAAGAACAGCACGGCGTGCATATCCGGTTTATTAACGCGGCAGATGACCGGATGAAACCTATTTACGGACCGGGCCCGCAAATTGCCTTTACGGGAGCCTGCCGGGGTATCAACTACTTCGACGGAACGAGCTGGCGCATCTGGAACCGGCAGGATGTGCCCGGAGACCCGCATTATTTTTTTGACGGTCCCGCCTTCTTTGACTCGGCCGGCCACCTGGCCGTGAACATCCACCACGAAACCTGGGAGATCGCGCCGGGAACCGGCTGGCATTTGATTACTTACGAGGCCGGGAAAGCACGTCCGGTGCGATGGTTTACGCCCAACCCGCCGGGACAGGCGCCCGCAGGATGCGCGCTCAGCCATTCCACTTCGTTCTCACGCGACCGCCTGGGGCGCTCCTGGTGGACGTGGGAGGGCAACGTCTACGCCGGCGTTCCGGGCGTGTGCCGGGCCGTGTTAAATGCGGGTGAACGGCAGCCCTTTATCGACGGGAGGCGGCTGCGGCGCGTCTTGGTGGATTTGCGCGGCAATGTTTTCTTCGAAACCTTGATCGCCAGCCATCGGGTGGGGGAATACGTGATTTATTCGCCGCCCGAAACGCCCCCGCACCCGGCCCTCCGGGTGACGCGGCTCTCGCCCGATTCCATTCGATTGAACTTCTCGGCAACACCTTTGGGTAACGCGTTGTATAGCTGGCGGGTGGACGAAGGAAGTTGGAGCGCGCCCCAATCGCAGGATTCGGCCGTTCTCCGGCAACTTCCGGGCGGAGAGCACCGGATTGAGGCCGAGGCCATAGGCTCGCGCCTGCAGGTTGATCCGGTTCCAGCCTCGGCGACCGTGGAGATTAATGTGAAGCCTGGGCAACAAATGGCCGGCCTTCTCGCGCAGCTCGCCAACGCCACAGGCGACGATCAGCGTGAAGCGGCCATCGAATCGATTGAGCGCCAGCCACCTGTGGTTTCACTTCCCGCGTTGCGCGCAGCGCGCGTACACGCAAATGACACCGAGCGCTGGTGGATCGACGCCGCGATTCAAGCGATTGGGCAAAAGCAAAGTCCGTAACCGGCGGCCGCGAACTGTAGCGCAGAGTTTTGCTTTTCAAACTCTGCGGCCTTTTTTGTGGCTCGAATTTGCAATCGCTTCGGCGGCCAGAGGCGGCCGCCACAACACAAAAACCCTAATCACCACACGGAATGGCGGCCCCCCCCAACCCCAAAACATTGTGTGTTGAAATGTCGTGGACTATCGTGCTAGGTAATCCCTCATGTTTCAGCCCATCATACGTCAATCTTGACAGGTCACAAGTGCGGGACTAAGTTCCATTCAGCACCTATCTCTCAAGGAGGTTTGCGCCCATGGAACCCAGCCGCCTAAATCGCCCAGGATATTTAATCGCTGCGATGATGATTGCCTGCGTGTTCGTCTTCCCGCAAATCACACGAGCTCAATTTTACCTCCAGCAGAATCTGGTCATTAATGCCACGACTACAGAGCCGAATCTGGACACCAGCACAACAACCACGGACCCAAACCTTGTTAATCCCTGGGGCATGGTCCAATCGTCTGGCAGCCCGTTCTGGGTTTCGAAGCAAGGGACCAATACATCCACCCTTTACAATGGTCAAGGTATCCCGCAGCCGGCGGGCAAGCCATTGATTGTGAACATCCCGACGGTCGCTGGAACCCCGACGGGCTTCCCTCCAAACGGACCCACGGGAATCGTTTTCAATACGTCTTTGGCAAGCAGTTCACCGGGATTTAATCTTCCGGGCGCGAAGGGCGCCGTGCCATCGGTTTTCATTTTTGCCAATTTAAACGGACAGATTTCGGGATGGAATCCGGGCAGCACAGCCGGCCCGAATACCGCCATCGTCGAGGTGGACAACTCGGTCACGACGCCGCCTCCTACCACTGTCTACACTGGACTCGCTATTAACGCCACCGGCTCGATGCTCTATGCCGCCAATTTCAACGCCGGCGGTGGCATTCAGGCATTCACCAGTGATTGGAAATCTGATACTTCTCTCACGTTCACCGATCCAAACCTGCCAAAAGGCTATGAGCCGTACAATGTCCAAGACATCAACGGAACCCTCTTTGCCGCATACGCTATACCCGGCATGCGCGCACCGGGAATAGGCCCGGGTCTTGGCGCTGTCGCCGAATTTAATGAAACGACCGGAGCCTTTATTAAGGAACTGGTGGGCGTCAAGCCAGCCAACGGACTGAACGCCCCGTGGGGTATGGCAATGGCGCCCGCCAATTGGGGTAAATTTGGTGGCGATCTGCTGGTGGGCAACTTCGGCAGCGGGTGGATCAGCGCGTATGATCCATCTACCAGAAACTTCCTCGGCTACCTTGATTCCAGCATGAATACACCCATCACCGATGTGGCCATGTGGGCGCTGGAGTTTGGCACCGGCGGCGCTGGGTCTCATCCAAATACCCTTTATATCACCGCCGGCGTCGATCTGGCACAAGACCAAGGAGTGATGGCCGCTATTAATCCTTCGCCCGAGCCGGCCACCGCGCTGCTGTTTGCAGGCGGCTTGCTTGCATTGGGTTTCCTGTTCTACCGCCGCCACGCTACCGAAGCTTGAGGAGCGTTCTTGTGCACCCGAGAGGTAGCCACGGCACGGAGTTTGTGCCGTGGGCCTTTCGATGCCCAAACACCCACGGCATACGCGGGTGGCGCATACATTGCTTTGTATGTATGCGCCTTGATTGTAGCCCGCACGATCATCACTTACTGCGGCTTACTTATCTCGCCCTCCGAGAGCGTCAGGTAGACGGAATAGTCTTCGTTCAGTACCGCAACGTCAGCGTCCTTGCCCTTTTCGAGCGACCCCTTGCGGTTGAGCACTCCGCAGACGCGAGCCGGGACGTAGGACGCCGTGTGGACCGCATCCACCAGGCTCATGCCGGTGAACGCGATCAGGTTGCCCAGTCCTTTATTCATCGTCAGGAGCGAGCTGGCGATAGTCTCCCCATCGAGCAGCACGCATCGCCCATTTGCCACGCGAACTTTCTTCTCACCAAGCGTGTAAATCCCCTCTGGGCAGCCCACAGCGGCCATCGCATCCGTGATGAGCAACATGCCGTCGCGCCCCTTCATTTTGGCGGCCAGGCGCACCATCTCCGGCGAAACGTGAATCCCATCGACCACGATCTCGGCCTGAATGGCAGGCTCATTCAAACAAGCCGCCGTCAGGCCCGGCTTTCGATGATGGAGCGCGGGCATAGCGTTGAAAAGGTGGGTGGCATGTGTCGCCCCAGCTTCAATCGCGGCGAGCGCCGTGTCATAGTCCGCGTCGGAATGCCCGAGCGAGGCCACAACCCCATTCGCCCTCAAGAGGCGCACCAGATCAAGGCCGCCGGGCAGTTCAGGCGCCAATGTCATGACCTTGATGCGTCCAGGGGCAGCCCGGAAATATTCGCGGACCTGGTCAAGATCCGGATCACAAATGGCCGCATCCAGTTGCGCGCCCTTTTTGCTCCTATTGATAAATGGACCTTCCACGTGAATGCCAATGATCTCGGCCGCGGGCTCTGGATTGCTCTCCGCCTCGACGCACGCCTCGAGAGCGCGCAGGATCTCCGGGTGGAACGCCGAGACGGTGCTGGGCAGATACGCTGTCGTACCGTATCGCAATTGCGCCCGCGAAATCCGCCTGATTCCTTCGACCCCGTTAATCATGACGTCATCACCGTGGCTCCCGTGCACGTGCGTATCAATGAGTCCAGGCACAACAAACTTTCCTGGCGCCCGGATGATGGTCGAATCGGGTTCCGGAGCAGCGTCTTTCTCCGGCCCGGCAAAAACAATGGTTCCATCCTCGACTAGCACGACTCCATTTTGAACGGCGCATTCAGGAGTTACGACCGTACCTTCGATAATCGCCACCCGGCTTTTTATCTTTATACTGGTCACTTCGTTGATCCTTTCAAAAACAAGTAGAGGCGGCTTTACGCCGCCATTTGGCGAGGTAAACTCGTCGCTACACTACCACAAAGGCACGAAGCCACAAAGAAAAACCAATATCAAAACGCAGAAGCCGGGATCGCGCCAAACTCGCTGCTTGGAGCCTCAACGGACAGATCTTCTATCCCCTTATCTTTTGATTTTCTTCATCGTGCCTTTGTGTCTCCGTGGTGAATGGCTTTTGTCCAGCATTTACCTGAGAAGAACAGGATTCTAGCGGCGCGGACCGTCACGGATGGCCGAGTTTCCACTCGATCTGGGCCAGCAGGCCGCCCAGGATTTTTGCGTCGTGGCTCGATAGGCGGCGCTCAATCAAGCCGCGGCGCAACTTGAGGATTTGCGCCTCGCGGCTTTTCGGCTTGAGATAACCCACCTCGTCTAGTACATGGGTGGCCCTCTCGAAAATATGCTCGATTGATTGGATGCTCGCCGGCGCCGATGCCCGCGCGCAGGTGGAATGCGGGGAACTGGGCTCCTCAAGTTCTCGGGTCTGCCTGCCCACCATCCTCTGGCTCACACGGGCGATCTCATAGCAGCAGACGGCCACGGCCTGCCCCAGGTTCATCGAAGGGCAGCGCGGTTGGGTGGGAATTCGGACCAGGACGTGGCAGTAACTCAAGTTCTCATTCGAAAGCCCTGTTTTTTCCGAGCCGAACAGGATCGCCGCTTGGCATGCGCCCCGCCTTCGCGCTCGCGGCTCTTGTTTTTTAACCCAGGCCGGAAGCTCGTCCAGACTCATCAATTCGCGGTCCAGCGTCCTGCGCTGGCCGGACGTGGTGCCCACAACGAGCGTGCGATCTCCGATCGCTTCGGCCACGCTGCTGGCGGCGCGGGCCGTGCGGATGATGTCTTCCGCTCCCACGGCTGAGCGCGCCTCCCGCCATACCGGCCCGTAGGGCTCAACCACCACCATATCTTTGAAGCCAAAGTTCGCCATGGCGCGCGCCGCGGCGCCGATATTCAGCGGATTGCGCGGGCGAACCAGAACCACCCGCCATTTCAAAGAAGCTGCGCTCATGGCCCCGATTGTATCAGACGGGCGCATCCGCGAGCGCAGTAGTGGGTACAGTTTGGCATGTGGTGCGGCGAGTTTATCTCGCCAAATGGCGGCGTAAAGCCTCCTCTACATCAAACTGCACCACTACGGCGAGCGTCCAATCCTTGCATCGCCCGGAGGTTTTCCAGCATAATGATCAAACCAAAAGAATTCAGGAGGATTTATGTCTCGTCATCATAAGTATTTATGGGTTATTCTGTGCGCATTCATCCTGGTGATTTTTAGCGCGTCGCCCCAGCTTCAGGCTCAAGACCACGTTGTCCCCGAGAGCACGATCCATCAGGCTCTCGTAAATTCCGCCACTACCCGGCAAAATAACATTACTCAGGTGGAGAAGTTTTTCTCCTCGCAACCCGCCCAGGCAGCGCTCAAGAAGGGGCGCCTCAATCTGCGGCAGGTCGAGAACGCAATTCCTTCCCTCGACAATCAGGAGCTTGCCCAGCTTGCGAAGCGGACGCAAAAGATTCAGAACGATTTCGCGGCCGGATCGCTCTCGAACGAGCGCTTGACCTACATTGTGATTGCGCTGGCGACGGCCGTTATCGTCATCCTGCTTTTCGAGGCCTAGACCATGCGCTGGCCCCGCTGGTTGACGCTCGGGCTCGTGGCACTGTGCCTGGGAATAGCATGGCTGACGGTGGCGGCAGCGCCTTCGGGAATCTGGCTTGACGTTCCTTACGTTCGCCAGCCGAAAGAAGGCTGCGGCGCCGCCTGCATTTCCATGATCCTGCAGTACTGGACGCTGAAGGACCCAAAGTACAAATGCAGCCTGCCCGGCGTTGATGCCATCCAGCGCACGCTCTACTCTCCGAAAGGGCACGGCATTTTTGCGCGTGACATGGAGAGCTACCTGCGCCGGAAGGGACTCCACGTTTATGCCTTCCGGGGTGATTGGAACATGCTCCAGGATCATCTTTCGAAGGGCCGGCCCCTGATCGTCTGCCTGCGCGAAGGTCGCTGGCTGCACTATGTTGTGGTGCTCGGTCTCGATCCGGCCGCGAACGTGGTGCTGGTGAATGATCCGGCCGGCGAAAAACTCGAACCACTTCGCCGCACCGCCTTCGAAAAGAAATGGAGCGCCGAGGGCGACTGGACGCTGCTCGCGCTTCCAGGACCACCACAGTGATTTATTGCTTGCGCGCGATTGCATTAATCCAGATGATTATTTGCGACTACCGGAAGGGCGGGGTTTCAACCCCGCCGCCTCCCGGCGGCGCTCCAATGGGCCTTCAGGCCCTGAAGCTACGTTGCTTCAGCGGCTAAAGCCCGCAAGCTGGATTGGGACCCTACGGCGGGGTTGAAACCCCGCCCTTCCTCCCGCGGCATATAACGCCGCTTGTTTCTGCAACCTAGCGCTATTATCCTACGGCACGTTGATGAGAAATGGGGAGTTCGAGGCGGATCGTCGCAGCAGTCTCCGCCGTCTCATTTCATTAACATGCCCACCACAAGGCAGGTCACGCCGATCCGCGGGAAAGTTTTCCATCAAGCTGCTTGCCCTTCCGTTAGTTTTCCTCGCGTTTGCTCAAAAGAAAATCCAAGCCGCCGCTCATGGGCAGCAGGCCGTGCCACGCGCGGGCCAAGCCCGCCATGCCGTCCGCCCCACATCTACGGCGCATCCGGAAGCGCAATCCCACTTGGACGAAATCAAGCGGCTTTACGCCGCGGGTGAATGGGATGAAGTGGTCCGCCTGACGTCTCCTGAGACCC
>JBOGJX010000521.1:0-2460 GCA_050745285.1 Terriglobia bacterium | reverse complement strand
CAGCGTGCGCCTTCGCCATCTTTTGGTAAAGAGACGGGTCCGAATGCGTGCTCGCGTCGCTCAACTGTGCGTTCAAGCCCTCGTACTTTCGTTCGATTTCTTCGAGTTTTTGTAAATGGTGCATGTTGAAAAACAGGTTTTAGGTGTCAGGTGCCAGGTGTCAGAAAAAGCCTGTAGCGCAGAGTTTTGCTTTGAAAACTCTGCGGCCTTTCCTGGCTAGCGCCTGGAACCTGCCTTATGCGATAACAAGTTCCCCGCCGTGCTTCTTCTCCAGCTCCATGGCGGATTCAAGCGCCTTGATGGCCGTCTCAAGCTGGCTGTCATTGGGTTCGCGCGTGGTCACGCGTTGCAGCCACAAGCCCGGTTGCGAAGACCAATGCCAGATCCATCCCTGCGCCCTGGCCGCGTAACGAATGAACTCGTAGGAGACGCCGGCAATCACAGGCAGCAGAAGAATGCGCGCAATCAGCTTCCAGGCGAAAGACTGGAACGGCAAGAACAAATAGACGATGAGCGCGATCACCATAACCACCAGCAGGAAACTGGTGCCGCAGCGCGGGTGAAAGCGCGTGGCCTTGCGAGCGCTGGCAAGGTCCACGCGGCCGCCGTTCTTCTCAAAGGCCCACACGGTCTTGTGCTCCGCCCCATGGTATTCAAAGACCCGCTTGATCTCCTTCATCTGAGAAAGAGCGAACAAAAATGCCAGGAAGAGCACCATGCGGATGATACCGTCCACAAAATTGAAGGCAATGAAATTGTGAATCACGCCAAAGTGCCGCTGGATGTACGTGGCCGCGTATAGCGGCAGGAACTTATAGAACGCGATGAAAAAGATGAGCGAGAACGCCACGTTCAGGGTCAGAAGCCAGTTGCTGAACTCGGGTTTCTTCTTCGGCTGCACGCCAGCGCTCTCGGGCTTTTCTTCGTCCAGCGCTTCCTGCGCCGAATAGCGTAGCGCCCGGATGCCCAGGACCATCGCCTGGCCCAGCACTCCCAAACCACGCACCAACGGATACCGCAGCCACGGGCGCCTTTCCGAAGGCCGGTCGAGGTTCCCCTGCATCACGGACATCGAGCCGGACGCCTTGCGCACCGCCACCGCCCAGGAGTGCGGCGAGCGCATCATGACGCCCTCAATCACCGCTTGGCCGCCCACGAGCACTTCTTCAGGACCCTGTACTAGCGGCAGAACTGCCAGCCGCCGCGCCATTCGGAGTATGGTTCTCATGCTTATATTGAGATGCTTGGGCATACGTTAGGTTCCAACCCGCGCTCGAAATTGGAAATTAGAAAATCGAAATCCGACTTTCCTCCATGGGTGGCGCATACATCGCGCTCTTTGCAATGTATGCGGCTTGTTAGGTTCGCATACATGGCCAACAACGCCGTGATGCGCCACCCGAGATTTTATAATCACTCAATCCTCAAATCACAGATCACTCAATTTCCATCAGTCCATTAACATGCCCCCGTTTACTTCTACCGTTTCGCCGATCATGTAGCGAGCGGCGGGCGAGGCGAGGAACACGATCACATCCGCGATTTCCTCTGAAGTGCCGGCGCGGCCCAGGGGAATCGCAGAAACCATTTTCTGCATCAACTCGGGCGGGCTGAAGCGCTCGTGATAAGGGGTTGCAATCACGCCGGGGTTAATGCCGTTCACGCGGATGCCGTGTTGCGCGAGCTCCTTGGCCAGGCTCTTGGTGTAGGTAATCATCGCCCCTTTGGCCGCTGCGTAAGCCGAGGCGCCCATCCCGCCGCCGTTGCGCCCGGCGATGGAGCTAACGTTGATGATGATGCCGCTCTTGCGCTCGGCCATATGCTTCCAGATGGCCTGCGTGCAGAGGAAAACGCTCTTCAGGTTCAGCGCCATGATCTGGTCCCAATACTCTTCGGTGATTTCGGGAAGATTGCGCCGCGATAACAAGTCACCGGCGTTATTCACCAGCACGTCGATATGCCCCCACTGCTTGAGCGTAGCGTCTATCATGCTCTTCACGTCGGCGCTGCGGGTAACATCGGCCTTGATGACAATGGCTTCGCACCCCAGCTTGCGGACCGACTGGGCCGCGTCTTCCGCGCCCTTCTCATTTTTCAGATAATTCACCACCACGGAAGCCCCCGCGTGCGCAAAGGCTTCCGCCGTGGCGCGGCCAATGCCGCTCGAAGCCCCGGTGATCAGTGCAACTTGGCCCTCGAACATGAGCTAACTCTCCCCGAATGAATTTTGATCTGACAACCTGAGTCAGACAATAGAAGGCGAAACCCCGGGTGTATGAAAACCCAACAGGGCTGTCATCCTGAGCGAAGCGAAGGATCTGCTTTTGCGCTAAATCAAAGACTGTCGAACCAGCAATCCCTATCAGGCCGCCGGGTAGTGGGTCAGTTTGAATTTTTATGGTGGCATCTATCGATACTGGGTTAAGTCGTGTTACCGCTGTGTCAGGGCATGGCTTTAGC
>JBOGJX010000520.1:0-8690 GCA_050745285.1 Terriglobia bacterium | reverse complement strand
CGTGAATTACTACAACCAGCAGCGGATTCATTCCGCCTTGGATTATCGAACACCCGACGAGTTCGCGGCCGCGCACATCACCCCCGTTGCCGCCTAATTCTGTCTTGCTTTCAGGGGTTCACTACGGATGTGAATCCGAGCACGGAAATGAGCGAAGAATGGCTGGGGCAACAACAAGTGATCGCATTGTGTGGAGCTTCGGGGATTTCAAGGGCTACGGCTGAACGCCTTGGGGCGTGGGTCGAGCGAGGCGGGGGTTTATTGGCGACTTATGATACGGGGTTGTACGACGGGAGGGGTGAATTACGAAAGGATGGAGGGGCGCTCAAAGAAGTTTTAGGCGTGAAAATGAAAGCGGAGGCCCTAGAGAGCCAGATTGATTGTTACTACCGGGTGAGACGTGGGCATGAGGCGTTGGGGGACTACGAGGCGGGAGCCTTGGTGTTTGGAGACAGCAGAATTATTCCGGTGGAAGCCACAGACGGAGCGGAAGTGATCGCAGATTGCTGGAGCTTGGGGAGAGAGGAAGTGCGAGGTCCGGCCGTCATTGTACATCGGTATGGTAAGGGCAAGACGGTGTACGTCAGTGGCAGCTTGGAGGCATATTATCCATCCAGCCAGGTAGTATCGCTGAGAAAAATGCTGAGTTCTATGATTCAGTACCTGGCGGGAGGCGCGCCGCTGCCGTTCAAGTTGAAGGCGCCCCGAGGCGTGTATGGGATCTTACGCCGAGCGAGAAATGAGGATTTGGCTTTGTGGGTTTTGGGAGATGTCGGATTCAAGAATGAGGCGGCAGGGCGGATGAGGCAGGAATACGTCCCCGTGCCGCAGATTGAGGTGAGTATACGGATTCCGGAGAGTCGGCGAGTGAAGGGGATGCAGCTGATGCGGGCAGACCGCTCGGTAGCTTACAGGATTGAGGATGGATACGCTGTAGCGACGATCCCCTCGCTCCACATCGCCGATGTTGTGCACCTAGAGCTTGCTTGAGATAAAGGTGATGTAACCAATAAGTTGGCTATCAAGGTTAAAACATAATAAGGTAACGGTAAATTGGAAGGTGCGCCTAATGAGAAGAGTGGATCGTCGCCAATTCCTAAAAGCGGGGGCGGTAGCGGCGGTGGGTATTGGGAATACTCGCTTCAATCATGGCTCGTCTGTATTGTACGGCGCTTCTGCCCCGGCGGGTATGCCAGCTTTGTCGGCGCCTTCCGGAGGGGAAGACGAGGCGCCATCGGGAAACCTGATTGCAAATGGGGATTTTTCCCAGGGGAGCCTCGGGTCATTACCAGAGGGCTGGTCGATAGTCGCCGGAAATCCGGCGCTGAAACCCTTATTTAAGCTCGTTTCCGGGCAAGGCGGAAAACGCGAGCTGATGGCCGAAGGGAATGGCCGCCGGGAGTGTTATGGCTATCTCCGGCTTCCGGTGCGGATGGTTGGCGGGAAGACGTATCGGCTACGGGTAAGATTTCGATTCTCTGGCTTTGAAGATGTTGACCGCCACATAGTGCATGGCGTATTCAACAAGAACTTCAACAATGGCATATTCCAGTACCGAAAAGATGCCAACTGGATTACGGGCGAGGGGTGTTTTCCAGGCCCTCTCGAGAGCGAAGAAGGCGAGGTTCGATTATATTTCCGTTACAGTGCGAAAGGCAAAGTATGGTGGGATCGAGTTTCACTCGAAGAATGCAAGCCAATTCCTGCACGGCCAGTGAAATTGGCTGTTAGCTGGGGGTTAGGAGACACGAAACATTGGGAACGGTGGCTGGATGCTGCCGGGGATGGCGGCGCTGATATTGCAGTGATGCCTGAACTGTTCAATGGAATCGTGGATCCGATGAAAGCAGAGTCTGAGGATGGACCCTCCTGGAGGCTCATGGCCAGCAAGGCGCGCCAGTGGAAGATGCATGTGTCCGGGACAACGTACGTTCGGCGCGGCGATCTTATCTTTAACTCGGCCCCGCTGTTCGACCGTGAAGGCAAGCTCATTGGCGTGTACAACAAGAACATGGTGTACGAGCCGGAACTTGATTTAGGTGCTTCTCCGGGAGAGGGATTTCCCGTGTTTCAAACGGATGTCGGCAAGGTTGGAATTATCATTTGCTACGACAGTTGGTTTCCGGAGACGGTCCAATTGCTTGCTCTCAAAGGCGCGGAGCTGATCTTGCTTCCTAACGAGGGGTATTATACCGAACTTATGCATGCCAGATCGGCAGACAACGGTGTGTTCATTGCTGCCAGCAGCGGGGGCAATCCCGCTGGTGTGTGGGACTCGGGCGGAAATCGGGCTGGCGAGGAGAGGTCGGATCCCTCATGTTGCGCTCCCAGTGCCATTCTCAATTTTCAGGAGAACAAAGCGATGGGGTTGTTTCTGGCAACAGTGGACCTTTCAAAGAAGGTGTCCCCGGCTTGGTGGGGCGGTCCAATGCGCTCGGCTCCTGGTGGGCGCAGGTGCAGAGAGACCTGTATGATCCCACTCGAAGGCCAGATTGGCCTGGACGCGAAGCGCTGGTACGAGCTCTAGAAACCAGGTAAACGAACCGCTCGCACAGACCAAAGGGCGCCCTTTTGTTAAAGGGCGGAAGCAACGTAGGTTTTAACTCCGGCTTGAGGTTCGACCTGTAGATTGTCATTGTTAGCTCGAGTTGGCATTCTACCGCCATCCTTAGGTTTTGGCCCGTCAAAGATAATGCGTTCGGACAGTAAGGAGTTGAACACACAAACCTTCGACCAATGTAAAGCGCAAATTCATTTAGGAGGAAAAAACATGAGAAGACGCACATTTCTTAAGAATACAGCGATTGGGATGGGTGCTTTTGCTGGAACAGGCTTGCCGGGCCTGAGAGCGGAGGGATTAAATGCAAACGGAGCCACAGGCCGGGGGATGCCTTCGGAAAGTAGTACAGGGCAAAAAATAGGGCGTCCGGTTCGTATTGTAAGCATCGGGTTTAAGGGCCCTACGTCTTTAGGAAAAATGGCGGAACATGTGGACGAAGAAGGATCTCAAGGTCCCGATGTCATTGTTTTGCCGGAACTCTGCCGAGGGCAGGACAAAGCGAGTGAAGAGCCACTGCACGGCCCGACTGTAACGGCATTGGCTGCTTTGGCCAAGAAGCATAAGACCTATATTGCGGTCCCTATTGATAGACGAGATGGCAATCGGCGGCTGAATTCCGTGGCGCTGCTTGACCGCTCTGGCCAGGTCGTGAGCGTTTACGATAAGGTTTTTCCGTATTGGTCAGAATACGATGTGCGCCCTTCTGTCAGCCCCGGTGAGGCGGTTCAGGTTCATCAGGCGGATTTTGGCCGCGTCGGATTTGCAACTTGCTTCGACGCCAATTTTCCCGAAGTTTGGAAGCGTCTCTCCGATGAAGGCGCCGAATTGGTGATATGGCCTAGCGCATACTCTGCGGGCATTTCGCTCCAGGCTCACGCGATCAATCATCACTACTATATCGTCAGCTGCTCAGAGACGCCGGATTGCATCGCGTATGATATTACCGGAGAACAACTTTTTTACCGTGGCGGCAAAGACATCAATATCAGCCGCATTACGTTAGACTTGGACCGCGCGATTTATCACGAAAACTTCAACATTCCTAAACGGGACAAGTTGCTGAGTGACCGTTCTCAGGATGTCGTGCAGGAAAAGTGGATGAAGTTAGAGCAATGGTTTGTGCTGAAGGCCAAGCGGCCGGGTGTCAGTGCTAGGGAATTAGGCCGTCAATATGGCCTGGAAGAACTTCGGCATTATATTGATCGTAGCCGCCTAGAGATCGACAGGCGTCGTGGGTGGGAATTTGCCGAGAAGGTTATATTTCCAGACAAGAATATAGGTGAACTGAAGGCTTTGGCTTTAGAGACTGAGATTGGGAAACCACGTAAAACCTCTGTTTGACGGATGGTCCAAATTAAATTGAGGGCTGCCACTTCGCAGTAGCTTCATGAGCGCGTAGTATGCGCTGCCTAACTTGAAAAGCAGAAGGGGAGTTGTGTTCTTGATTGCGACACAGATTAGGGTCACGCATTTGCTGAACGGGGAATTTCCACAATGCTGATTATTGACGCTCATACCCATGTATATGCTGACGACGATAGCCGATACCCGCCTATTGACAAACCGACTCGGCCGCCGGGGATGTCAGGTTTTTTTTCGCGACTGGAAATGCTCGCTAAAGAGAATGGTGTAACGGGGATTAGCATTGTGCAGCCCGGAACATTCTACCGGTGGGACAACCGATTCGTGTGCGACACCTCCAAGGCTTTCCCAAAGCACATCTCGGGGATATGTTCCCTGGATCCTGATGATTCGAATTCCCGTAAGTGTCTCAAGCGGTACGTAATGGACTGCGGGGTTAGGGGCTTACGCAGTTACCCAGCCTCGGACGGTCATCTCGATCATCCCGGTGTACAGGAGTTATGGAAAGCCGCCGGAGAGAAAGGGATCGTTATAAATGTATTGATTAAGCATGACAAAACGGATGAACTCGCGCAAATGCTGGAGAAATTCCCACGCCAGCCGGTCGTGATAGATCACTGCCTCATTACTGAGCCCAATTCAGAATTGAACCGTGTTGTAGAAGATATGCTACGACTCGCGAGGTTTCCGAACACCTATGCGAAGTTAAGCTTCTTGCCGCTAGGCAGTATAGAAGAGTATCCCTTCCGTGATATGCATGAACCTTGCAAGAAGATTATTGCATGTTATGGGGCGGACAGATGTGTGTGGGGCAGCAATTTCCCTTGTGAATTGTGGACTCCCAAGTCAAGCTACGCGCAGAACCTGCGGCTCTTCACCCATGAACTCGGTCTTCAGGATGCGGCGAGAGACGCTATTCTCGGGCGAACGGCGCATCAATTATGGTTCCGAGATAAATTATGAAGCGAATAACCATGAAGTTCCGCAGTTCCTAACGCTGGTTGATTGATTAAACCCCAGAGCAGGCCCCTTCTTCTCTTCACAGGCGGCACGACAGAAGGAGATCACGATAGCCCGGAATGTTGGCGTATTGCGCGAGCGGCTCAGTACCAAACCTTGACTTCGGCTACCGATGATGAAGATATGAAAGCAAGATAGACGATCGCCACTTATTGGGGAGGAAACAACTGAATGCCAGACCGTTACTGGGAATCATACGTTATTGAAGAAACGTGGGAAAGCCACGGACGAACCATCACGGAGGCTGATATCGTAAACTTCGCGGGCATCAGCGGAGATTTTCACCCTGTTTCGATGGATGAGCAATTCGCCAAGGTAAGAACGCCGTATGGACGCCGCATAGCCCACGGCGCTCTCCTATTCTCAGTCACTATGGGCATCGCATGGCAAATGAAAATGAACAGCAAGAACATCACTTATGGGATCGACAGAGTGCGATTTCCAAATCCGACGTTTATTGGAGACACGATTCGGGTGACAGGTCGCGTGACTCTAAAAGATCCGTATCCCAAGCTTCCCCAATATGGTGTCATTGTGATGCGTTACGAGGCCAACAACCAAGATGGAAAGTGCGTTTTCGCTTGCGATCATAGGATGTTGATTGAACGGGAGAAAGCTGACGGGCACAACGCAAGAAAGCAATGATCGAGTTATAGGGGGAATCTGGCCATGCAGGTAAGCGTAATCGGTGCGGGTGGAATTGGAAGCGCGATAGCTGCTTACCTTGCGCGCGCCGGGCACAAAGTGACGTTGGTATTCAAGCAGAAAGAGGCGGCCAATGCGGTGCGAGCCAAGGGCTTGCACTTGACCGGTGTGCAGACTTTCACGGCCCAAGTGGACGTGGTCGAATGGCCAGCACCCATTCCTCCTTCAGAGCTATTAGTGGTGGCGGTCAAGGCTTACGATACCTGTGAAGCGATGCGCTGTGCGTCAGGCGTACCCATCGATAAGGCGCTTTCCGTGCAAAATGGCCTCCAGAAGGAGGAGATGCTTGCAGAATTTTTGGGAGAAGGACCAGCAATTGGGTCGGTCATTGAAGTTACAGCAATGAACCGGGGTGGAGGATGTATCTTTAATCCTGATATTTCACCGAGCCACATGGGTGAACTAGACGGACGTGGCTCTTCTCGGATTAGAGAAATAGCACGCGTCTTTACTGAAGCAGGCATTCCCACCGAGCCAACCACTGAAATCCGTTCCGTATTGTGGACTAAAACTTGTCAATGGGTTGCTACATCACTACTTTCTGTTATGAGTGGATACCCATATCCATTGATTTTTTCGACCGAGTGGCTTGCTCCTCTCTTTGTGAAAATTGTACGGGATTGCGCCGCTGTTGCCTCGGCAGACGGAGCCCGCCTCGTTGAGGCGCCAAGCTTGTTCGTGAATTATCTTGTTGATGGAACAACGGAGAGAGCATGTCATCGGCTTCAGGAAAAAGGGAAAGAAGTCGCGGCCAAGTGGGGACCCCAGTACAAAGCGTCCATGTTGTTGGACGTGGAGAGAAGGTCGAAAACAGAATTTGAGGAGATTGTTGGCTACGTGTTTAGAAAGGCGCGAGAGCATGACATTGAAACACCCGGGTTGGATTTTGCCATTCGCCAAGTGCGCAACTTTACGGGTTCAGCGCTTGGGTCAAGCGCGAAAATATTTCCGACCGCCGAGCGCCCAATAGCAGATTCGCGGGCTACCGGAACAAGGCGTTCGGGAGAGTCAGGCCCTGGCGAACTTTACTGAAGACACTGCGGATTATCAAGACTGTATAGTTCTCGATCCATATCTTTCAATCTCTAATTCACTCTGGCTTTGGCGCATTCGGCAGAGGAGGGTTCTGCAAGCCACTGAATGTACGTTCCGTGCTCCTGGAACATTGTTCGGGGTGCCCCAATTCGGTGTGATTTCCGGAACCCGTCAAGAGGATTTGCAAATTGAATTCGCTTTAAAGATTCACTTTGAAACAGCGGACCGCGATCA
This sequence comes from Terriglobia bacterium, assembly GCA_050745285.1. Lineage (GTDB taxonomy): Bacteria > Acidobacteriota > Terriglobia > UBA7540 > UBA7540 > RH2-MAG17b. The sequence goes on along the minus strand of JBOGJX010000520.1, from coordinate 1,774 downwards.
TGACGGACACATGGCTGGAACTTCAAATCAAAGGATAAAAATAGAATGCGACGCCGACATTTTCTCACCAAATCTCTTGGGACCGCTGGGTTCGTCTATGAGCTTGGGCAAGGCTTAAATCCGTCTAACAGTTTGGTGGCGCAGCAACCGAGTAGAGAAGCTATAGATGGCAAGACTAGATATCTTACATTGGAAAAGGCTTTGGATCGGGGCGGGATGCAGCGGGGCTGGCTACAAACTGTCAGTCCTGGCTACCATCATGCTCCGGATGAGGCTGTGGAAGCGTTTAAAGATTTAAAATTCGGCATCCGAATCCACTGGGGTCTGTATTGCATGATAGGGAGTGACGCCTCTTGGGCATTGGCGGGTGCGAACCACGAGTTTTGGGATATTTATAATGTCTTATATCAGTTTTTCAACCCAACTGACTTCGACGCGGATGCGTGGATGGATTTGTTTCGGCGCGGAGGGATCAAATTCTTCACCTTTACAACAAAACATCATGATGGATTTAGTCTATGGCCTACCAAGACCACCCATAAATCGATCAAACTCACCCCCAAAGGCTTCGGTCAAGGCGGTGTGGAATATTACGAAACTGTAACTCAGAATTACAGCATCATGGATGGACCTTACAAGAAGGATATCGTCCGGGCGGTAGTGGAAGCAGGCAGAAAAAAGGGGATGGGGATTGGCCTTTACTACTCACACGTGGATTGGCACGACCCAGCCTTTGCCTGGGATCCCTTTAATGAATACTATGACCCTAGCTTTACCCCGCACTCTGACCCCAAGCGTTGGCGGACTTTCATCGATCAAGAACGAGAACAGGTAAGAGATTTGATGACGCGGTATGGCCATGTTGATTACTTGGACTTCGATATTGGCTGGCCGGAAGCAGCGGCTAAAGATATGGCCGAGATTGCAATAATGGTCAGGAATCTCCAGCCTAACGTCATTATGAGGAACCGAGGTATTGGGGCCTACGGAGATTACTATACTCCGGAGCGAACAATACCAGAAGGACCCTCACACGGTCTGTGGAAGGTCATTTATCCCTGTGGACAGGCTTTTTCATACCTGCCGAACGATATCTACAAACCTGCGGAATGGGTTCTTGAAACTCTTATCGGGATAACGGCAAAGGGGGGCAATTTCGAGGTGGGATTTGGTCCCATGCCTAACGGTGCCTGGCCTCAGGAAACAGTGCAGCGGCTGGAATATGTGGGAGATTGGCTAAAAGTCAACGGTGAGGCAATTTACAATACCCGTCCCCGAAAAGTCATCCGCGAAGGAAATAGTGTTTGGTTCACACGGAGCAAGGACAATCGTTACGTTTATGCTATCAGTACAGTCTGGCCTGGGAGCACATTTGTTGTCCGGTCAGTACGGGCCGCGCATGGGTCCCGCGTTTCCGTGCTCGGGGTCGAGCAGCCCATGCGGTGGCGGCAGAGCGGACGGGGCTTGATTATTGAGATTCCCCAAGAAGTCGCAGAAAACAAGCCCTGTAAGCAAGCATATGTATTCAAGATTGAAGCGGAATCCGCGTGATTGGGCAGACGACCAGCCCGTGAATCCGCGCCGAAAGGCGAGGGAAATTGAAAACCGGGCGCGCTGATAAGAGCTTGAAGATGAGTGAAAACGGTGGACCGCTGGAAGGGGTCCGGGCGCTGGATTTCTCACAATTCATGGCAGGGCCGGTGGCGGCGCGGTATTTGGCGGATTATGGCGCGGATGTCATTAAAGTAGAGGCGCCTGAGAAAGGTGAAGGAAG
>JBOGJX010000519.1:0-12388 GCA_050745285.1 Terriglobia bacterium | reverse complement strand
AAGACGTGGCGGTGGGGACGCTGATGGCGGGGCGGAACCGGGCGGAGACGGAAGGGCTGATCGGATTTTTCGTGAACACGGTGGTGCTGCGCACGGACATGGGGGGAAATCCGAGCTTCCGGGAATTACTGGGGCGGGTGAAGGAGGTGGCGCTGGGGGCCTATGCGCACCCGGACCTGCCCTTCGAGAAGCTGGTGGAGGAGTTGCAACCGGAGCGTGATCTGAGCCGGAATCCCCTGGTACAAGTCACCTTCCAATTCTTTAATCCGGCGACTCAGACGAGCGCGCCCGCCGAGCAGCAGATCGAACTGGATCGAGGTGTGGCAACGTTCGATCTGTCCCTTGACATGTGGGAAACGGAAGGCGCTCTCCAGGGCCGGATGGAATACAGCACGGACCTCTTCGAGGCAAGCACCGTCCGGCGAATGCTGGGGCACTTTGAAAGGCTGCTGCGGGGTATAGCGGAAAATCCCGATGAACACATCGACTCTCTTCCGCTCATGAGCGGCGCCGAGGTGCATCAGCAGGTGACGGAATGGAACCAGACCGGGAGAGCCTATCCGCGAGGCATTTGCATCCATGACCTGGTTCAGACGCAAGCGGCTAGAGTTCCGGATGCGCTGGCGGTGATCCATGGCGATGAGAAGCTGACCTACCGTCAACTGAACACGCGCGCGAACCAGATGGCGCATCATTTGCGCGCTCGCGGCGTAACGCCAGATAGTGTGATTGGAATTTGTGGCGAGCGCTCTGTGCAGGTGATCACGGCGCTGCTTGCCGTGGCGAAGTCCGGTGGAGCATATGTGCCGCTCGACCCCGCCTGTCCTCCGGAACGGCTGGAAACCATGGTAAATGACGCGCAAGTGCGGTTCATCATTTGCGGCCGGCGCTCAACGCCGAAATTCGCCTCCGGGAAAACAATCTTTCTGACCTTCGATGATGTAACCGGCAGCCGGGGCGAGAACCCTCCCGCCGATGTCCGTCCCCGTAACCTTGCGTATATACTCTACACGTCGGGCAGCACGGGGCGGCCCAAGGGCGTCATGATTGAGCATGAATCACTGGTAAACCACGCCCTGGCCTGCGTTGAGAGATATGGCATCACACCCACTGACAAAGTGCTGCAATTCGCATCAATCAGCTTCGACGTGGCTGCCGAGGAAATTTTCCCTGCATGGGCGGCTGGTGCCTGCGTCGTACTAAGCTCGAACGCCGTGCCGCCTCCAAAGCAATTAGCCGAACAGGTGGCGGCGGAGGGTATCACGGTTCTAAACCTGCCCACGCCATACTGGCACGAGTGGGTTGACACTCTCGAGACTGGCAGCCAAATTCCGCAGTCGCTGCGCCTACTCATCATCGGCAGTGACCGGGCTGACGAAGAGCGCCTCGCGCGCTGGCTTGCTATCGCCGGAAGGCGTGTCCGTCTCATGAATGCTTATGGCGCGACAGAAGCGACCATCACGTCACTGGCCTTTGATATACCAGGAGACGCGTGGAACCCGCGCAGGCCGCTGCCGATTGGCCGTCCCCTGGCAAACGTTACCGCCTATATTTTCGATCGGCGCATGCGCCCTGTTCCAATCGGGGTCACAGGCGATCTGTACCTGGGCGGTCGTGGTATCGCGCGTGGCTATTTAAATCATGACCAAGCGAGTTTCATGTCCTCCCCCTTCGGTGATGGCAGGCTATATAAGACAGGGGACCGTGCACGCTACCTTCCCGACGGCAACATCGTGTTCGCGGGCCGTTCAGACAATCAGATCAAAGTCCGAGGATTCCGGGTGGAACCGGCGGAAGTTGAATCCGCTCTCAAGCAATTTTCAGGCGTTCGGGATGCGGCGGTGGTATTACAGTCTGGCTCGCGCCTGATTGCCTATGTGACGGCCGAACAACCGATCGATCCGCCAGAAGTTCTTTCCTTTTTGAAGACGAGACTGCCAGAATACATGTTACCCGCCGCCATCATCGAGGTTGATAGACTGCCTTTTGCGAGCAATGGAAAGCTCGATTTGAACAAACTGCCGCTTTTAAGGAACAACCAGTCCGCGATGTCGCGAGTTCATATCAAGCCAGCCACGGATATGGAGCGGCTGGTTGCGGGGATCTGGCAGGAGGCACTCGGCCTTGAACGAGTTGGGACTGACGACAACTTCTTCGATCTCGGTGGACACTCGCTTCTGATGCTGCGCATACACAGTAAGCTCGGGGCCGCGCTACACCAGGAGATTTCTATTGTGGACCTGTTTCGGTATCCGACGATCCGATCCCTGGTCCGGTTCGTGAGCGGCGTAGAGCCACCCGCTAAGTTCGCGGCCTCTGCGGCGTCACGCGCCCGGATGCAACAACAAGCCCTACAGAGAAGAAAGGTAGATCAGCTTTGACCATGAGCAACTCGATTCCGATTGATGAGCTCACGGAAGGCATCGCCATCATTGGCATGAGCGGCCGGTTCCCCGGCGCAAGAGATCTGGATCAGTTCTGGCGCAACCTGCGTGACGGCGTGGAATCTGTGTCGTTTTTTTCCGATGAACAACTGAAGGAAGCGGGAATGAATCCCGAGGTGCGCCAGGATCCGAACTACGTCGGCGCCGGAGGCGTCCTACCGGATATCGAGATGTTCGATGCTTCCTTCTTCGGTTTCAATCCTCGCGAAGCCGAGGCAATGGATCCTCAACATCGCCTGTTTCTCGAGTGCGCCTGGGAAACTATGGAGAACGGTGGTTATGACCCGCAGAAATACTCCGGCTCCGTAGGAGTATACGCAGGGACGGGATTCAGCACTTACTTTTTTAATCTTTATGAGAATCAGGCGTTGGCAAGCCTATTGGGCGGCCACCAAATCATGATTGGTAACGACAAAGATCACCTGACCACCCGTGTCTCCTACAAGCTTAACTTGCGTGGACCTAGCCTGACAATCCAAACCGCATGTTCGACGTCGCTGGTTGCGGTGTGCGTCGCGTGCCGCAGTCTGCTCGATTACCAGTGTGATATGGCGTTGGCCGGGGGCTCCTCGATCGCTGTACCGCAAGGCCATGGATACTTTTATCGCGAGGGGGGTATCGCATCGCCGGACGGCCACTGCCGCCCGTTCGATTCGGCTGCAAGGGGGACGGTAGCCGGCAATGGAGTTGGCGTCGTGCTACTGAAGCGCTACGCGGATGCAATCGCTGATAGGGACCACATACGGGCAGTTATCCGCGGTTCCGCCATCAACAACGATGGCGGGGTGAAAGTGGGTTACACTGCGCCGAGTGTGGACGGACAAGCCGAAGTGATTGCCATGGCGCAGGCCGTGGCGGGTGTAAGTCCGGAAAGCATTACGTATATCGAGGCGCACGGGACGGGCACCCCGCTGGGCGATCCCATCGAGATGGCTGCTCTGAGCCAAGTTTTTGCCGGCGTGAACATACGGAACCATTGTGCAGTAGGCTCGGTGAAGTCTAACATCGGCCATCTTGACACCGCGGCGGGAGTCGCAGGACTCATCAAGACGGTTCTGGCGCTCGAGGACAGGACGATCCCACCTAGCCTACATTTCCATCGGCCGAACCCGAAACTAAACCTGGAGGGAACGCCTTTCTACATCAGCGCGAGGACGTCCGATTGGAAGTCAAATGGTCATCCCAGGCGCGCGGGGGTGAGCTCGTTTGGCATTGGAGGGACCAACGCACACGTCGTACTCGAAGAGGCGCCGCAGCGATGCCCTTCCGGGAGCTCGCGCCCAGCCCACTTGATGCTTTTATCCGCGCCCACCGCCTCTGGTTTGAGCTCGCTCGCGGGCAGATTCACCGGGTACTTGAGGACATCGTGTGAAGCCAGTATCGCTGACGTGGCTTATAGCGCCGCGGTTGGGCGAAAAACGTTTCGTCACCGCCTCGCTTGGGTTTGCCGCGATCCGCAGGAGGCGGCGGCTCTGCTCGAGCAGCGTCCGCGTGATCGCGTGTTCACTGCTGTCTCCGAGCTGATGCACCGGCCTCTGATCTTTCTCTTCTCGGGACAAGGCGCGCAATATCCAGGGATGACCGCACAGCTCTATCACACTGAGCCGGTGTTTCGCGAGCATCTCGACGTCTGTTTCGAACTACTCGAACGCCAGTCGGAGTTGACGGTCAGGTCTGTCCTCAACCCGGAGCGTGATCAAAACGCCTTGGCGGAATGGCAGATCACACAAACCGCCACTGCGCAGCCCGTGCTCTTTGCCATCGAATACGCGCTGGCGAAGCTTTGGATGGCTTGGGGCGTAAAACCCGAATACATGATAGGCCACAGCATCGGCGAGTATGTCGCGGCCTGCTTAGCTGGTGTGTTTTCGCTTGACGATGCTCTGCGTTTGATTGCGCTGCGCGGCCGGCTTATGCAATCGCTGCCAGTGGGAGCGATGATGGCAGTGCCTCTGCCTGAGGGCGAGATTGCCGCGCTGCTCGGTTCGGACCTTTCCCTCGCGGCGGTAAACGCGCCGTCGCAGTGCGTCCTCTCGGGACCGGCAGAGGCAATCGAGAGGGCCGCGGCTGTACTCGCGAAGCGAGGCGCCGATTGTGTGCGGCTGAAAACTTCCCACGCCTTCCATTCGGCGATGATGGATCCGATTTTACCAGCATTCACCGACGCCATTCGAGAGGTAGACCTGCGGCCTCCATCAATTCCATTTATTTCGAATGTGACTGGCGACTGGATAACGGCCGCTGACGCTACTGATCCACAGTACTGGGCGAGACATCTGCGGCAGTGCGTGCGGTTTTCGGCAGGGCTGGAACGGATCCTGAAGGAGCCGCATCCGGTGCTGCTCGAGGTCGGTCCGGGCCAGGCGTTAATCGGGTTTGCCCGGCAGCAGTCACGTATCACAGCGGACACCGTCCTGCTCAGTTCGGTACGACGTGCGCCGGACCCACAAGATGATTTTGCTTACCTGCTGCGCACGCTGGGCCGGCTCTGGATTGCAGGTGTCGAAGTCGATTGGCATGCCTATTATTCACGCGAGCAGCGCCTTCGCGTCCCCTTGCCGCCGTATCCTTTCGAGCGAAAACGGTTTTGGATCGATGCCAGCGTTCGACCTGCTGAGCGCGGCGCCGCGCCGCTGGAATCGCATAAGAAGTCTGATATATCGGAATGGTTCTACGTCCCATCATGGAAGCGAGTGGACATCCTGGATGGCAGCAGCGTTGCCGAGAAGCGCACTTGGATGGTTTTAAGTGAGGGTAGTGTGGGATCAGCGCTGGCCGGCAAGCTGCGGGCGCGCGGCCATTCGGTGACCGTGGTTCAGCGCGGCGAGAAGTTCGAAGCCATATCATCACACGCGTTCACGATTCATCCCGAGAGAGGTTCGGACTATGCGGCTCTGATTGACGAATTGGGCTCTACGGGGCAGACACCCAGCGACATTCTGCACTGCTGGAGCCTTACTCCTGAGGGTGCTATCGCAACCGCTCATCATGCGCAACGCGATGGCTTTCACAGCTTGCTGCATCTTGCGCGTGCGCTGTCTGGACGCGTTTCACCACGCGGAGCCGCAATAAATGTGATTTCGAATCACTTGCATTCCGTTCTATCCACCGACTTCATTGAACCGATGAAAGCGACTGTGCTCGGGCCGTGCATCGTCATACCGCAGGAGCAGCCAGGGTTCCGGTGCCGGAGCATCGACGTGCCGTTTTCTGACGCGCCGGTAATTCTTGATTCAGTCCTTGAAGATTGCACGGCGCCCGTCGCGGACACTGTCATCGCGTATCGAGGTGGGCGGCGATGGGTTCGATGTTTTGAACCGGTGCATTTTCCGGAAAATTCAGCAAAGTCGATACCGCTTCTTCGTCCTTCCGGCGTGTACCTGATTACAGGAGGATTCGGCAACATTGGAATTACCTTGGCCGAAGCTCTCGCGCGATGCGGCAATGCGCGCCTCACTCTGCTCACGCGGCGTGCGCTGCCGCCAAGGCGCGAGTGGGAAGACTGGCTGGATACAAACAGCCGGGATGACGTTATCCGCGAGCGAATCCGCGCTGTACGCGCACTCGAAGCGCTGGGCGCGCGGGTGCTTGTCATCAACGGTGATGTAACACAACGGGGCCAGATGCATGCCGCCATCGAGAGGACGCTCGAATGCTTTGGCGACCTCAATGGCGTCATCCACGCGGCGGGCGCCATGGACGCAAGTGAATTTCGTCCCGCTTCCCAGACAGACCGGACGGTGGCTGAACGCCACTTCGCACCCAAGATCATCGGTACAGAGATTCTGGAAGATGTTCTGCGGGGACGCGAATTGGACTTTTGCATGCTGATGTCCTCGCTATCGACGGTCTTGGGTGGTCTGAATCTTTCCGCGTACGCGGCTGCCAACAGCTTTATGGATGCGTTTGCAGAGAAGCAGAACCAGCAGCAGCATACGCGCTGGATTTCGGTGAATTGGGACGGTTGGCGCTTTGAGAAGGGCTCCGCCGCCCCATCAGAGTTTTTTCTTACTCCGGCAGAGGGAGCCGAGGTCTTTCGGCGTGTTCTCGCGCGGAAGAACGTCACGCGAGTGGTCGTGTCAACGGGAAATCTGGATAGACGCCTCGACCTTTGGGTGCGTTTAAAGTCTGGCTTGGGGGAGATCGATGAGCTTTCTGAAAGCGTCGCGGCGGTACATGAGCGGCCGCAGTTGGAAACAGCTTACTTCAGTCCTCGTAATGCACTGGAGCAGATGGTTGCGGACGTGTGGCAGGCCGTTCTGGGTGTCAGCTCCGTAGGTGTCCAAGATAACTTCTTTGAGTTAGGCGGTAATTCGCTGGTTGCCATCCAACTCATCTCCCGCTTGCGCGATCTGTTTCAGGTGGATATAGAGATCACGGCGCTCTTTGAATTGCCGACCATAGCGCAACTCACGCGGCATATCGAGGGAAAGGTTGAAAACACGGAAGCCCAAGGGGAAGAACTCGCGAAGATGCTGGATTACGTCGAGCGGCTTAGCCCGGAAGAGGTCAAGGCTCTGCTTGCGAATCAGCAGGGAGGTTGAAATGAAACCGGCGAGTCTTTCAGGGAGACTGGCAAATCTTGATTCGGAGAAGCTCAAGCTAGTCGAACGGCTGCTGGCACGGAAGAACACCCAGGACCCGCGCGATTTCCGCAACGCTGAGGCCCGTTCCAACCATGTCCCACCCTTCGACGAGGAGGCACTCCAATCATTCAGCTCGCCCGCCGGGCGCACCAAGGCGGGAACTAAGAAATTCTATGACAAGATCAACCAGCAACTCTCGTCCACTATCTTTGGCGAGCATTCCACATTCTTGAACTATGGTTATGTTGCGGATGGTTCGCCGCAACAATCGCAAGTTGAACTCCCTCGGCGCTTAATGAACCGAACCTCGATCATGCTGGTGCTCGAACTGATCGGCAGCTTTGACCTGACAGGCAAGAGGCTCCTGGACGTTGGGTGCGGGCGGGGAGGGGCGCTGGCGGTGATCAATGAGTTCTTCTCGGCTGCGCTTAAAACCGGCATCGATCTTTCCTCCGAGGCCGCCGCGTTTTCGCGCAAAACGCATCGCTATCCTCACACGTATTTCGTCGAAGGCGACGCAGAGCAACTGCCGTTTGGCGCTGGCGCGTTCGACGTCGTTACCAATATCGAGTCGTCACATAGTTATCCGGCCGTGTCTACGTTCTACTCGGAGGTGAATCGCGTTCTCCTGCCGGGTGGTTACTTCCTTTATACCGACGTGTTTTCGGCTGCCGATTTCGACGATCATCGACAAAAGCTTCGACAATTGGGATTCACCATCGAACAGGATCGCGACGTCACGCGCAACGTTCTTCTCTCCTGCCGGGAAACAGCGGAAGTAAGGTCAAGGGCATTTGTCGATGTCGCGGAGCGCGGCGTCATCAACAACTTTCTGTCTACCCCTGGCTCCGCCGTTTTCGAAGCAATGCGGTCCGGCAATGCGGCTTATAGGATTTTCAGGATTAGAAAGGACTAGCTCTGGATGGAGAATAGCGAACGGCTTCTGAATCTCCCCCGGCAAAAGCGGGAGTTGCTTGAGCGGATGATCCTAGAACGTGCGGAGAATTCCAGCAGAATCGTACGCCGCCCGAAGCCGATGTCGAATGTACCGGCATCGTATGGTCAGAATCGAATATGGTTTTTGGATCAACTCGAACCGGGATTGCCACTTTATCAGATCTCAAGCGCCCTGCCGGTGCAGAGCGCGCCTGATGCCGGTGTGTTCGAGCGAAGCCTCAACGCGCTGGTGGAGCGCCACGAGGCTCTCCGCACGACTTTTTCGGAAGTCGACGGCCAGTTGATGCAGATCATTGCCGACCATCTACATATTCCGGTCCGTTCCATTGATACTACTCAACTCCCACCGGCCGAGCGGAGATCAGAAGCGATGCGGCGGGGGGCAGCCGATGCCACGGAACGGTTCAACCTGGCTGTGGGGCCCCTTCTCCGCGCGACGTTGATCCGGCTGGAAGAAGAATACTCCCTCCTCTTGTTGACGCTGCATCACATCATCGCGGACGGCTGGTCAATGGATGTACTGTTGCGCGAACTTTCTGCGCTCTACAACGCGTTCGCCAATGGTCAACCGCCGCAACTACCGGAGTTGCCCATCCAGTATCCGGATTATGCCTTGTGGCAAAGAAAACACCTTACGCCCAGGTTGATGGCAAAAGAACTCGATTATTGGAAGCATCAACTGGACGGAGTTACAAGGTTACGATTACCGGCCGATTACCCTTTGGCTGCGAAGCAAACGCATCGCGGTGCGCGAGAGTTTCTGGGTCTTGACAGTTCACGAGCGCGCAAGTTGGAAGAGCTCGCACAACGCGCCAATGCAACATTGTTCATGATTCTGCTGGCAGCGTTCCAATTGCTGCTCAGCCGATATTCTGGACAGGATGACATCGTTGTTGGAACACCGCTTGCGGGCCGCAACCGTCCCGAAACCGAAGGGCTCATCGGCTTCTTTCTGAACACGGTATGTCTCCGAACCAGTTTGCTGGGTGACCCTGATTTCTTGACGCTCCTCGCCCGGGTGCGACAGACGGCGTTGGGCGCTTACGCGCATCAGGAACTGCCGTTTGACAAGCTCGTCGAGGAATTGGCGCCTGGCGGCCGGCCGAGCTCTTCTGCCATATTCGATGTCATGTTCGTATTGCAGACCGGCCGGCACTGGCGGCAGCCCAGCGATGCGCTCGCTGGCGCCCCATCACAGGCAGTTGATTGGCGCTTCGAAACGGGCACGGCGAAATTCGATCTGACACTCTCCGTAATGAATACAACCACGGGGCTTGCGGGCGCACTCGAATACAGCACGGATCTGTTCAAGGCTGGGACCGCCCGGCGGATGGTGGCGCACTTCGAAACATTGATTGACGACATCCTGGCCAATCCTCATGCCCCGATCGCAACCCTAAACATACTTACTGCTGCGGAAAGAAACCAAATTCTAGACGAGTGGAATGCGACAGAAGCGGAGTTCCCGGACGACGTGTGTGTGCACGAGCTCATCACGCAGCAGGCAGCGCAGTCACCCGACCACATCTCAGTTATGTTTGGTGAAACCAAGCTGACCTACGAAGCGCTTTCCCGCGAGGCCCATCAGGTGGCGCGTTATCTGCTCAACCGCGGAGTCGAGCCGGGATCTCGTGTGGGAATATTCATGGAACGCACCCCCCGGCTTCTCTCCGCACTCCTGGGCGTCTGGAACGCTGGATGCGCTTACGTGCCGCTCGATATCGATAGCCCACCGGAGCGGACTCAGTTTGTCTCTCAAGACGCGGGTCTCTCTCTGATCCTGACGCAAGGGAATGTGGCAGAACGGCTTCCCGCTGGTTTAACGAATTACGTGCGCCTCGACTCAGACTGGGCGGGAATATCGGCGCTATTTGCACAACCCGCTGAAGTAAAGCCCGACCCGCGAGATCTTGCGTACATCGTGTACACGTCCGGCTCGACCGGAAAGCCCAAAGGCGTTATGGTTGAGCACCGCAGTCTGGTGAATTATCTCACCTGGGTCAACCGGGTCCTTTTCCAGTCGGCGCCACGCATCATTCCCGCAATGACCAAATTGACCTTTGACGCTTCACTGAAACAGTTGTTCGCTCCGCTCCTTACCGGGGCGGCAGTGTGGCTTATTCCGGAATCTCTTGTGACCTCTCCCATCGAGCTGTTGACCGCCCTCGGCGAACGAGGCGACTTCACACTCAATTGCGTGCCATGGTTTTGGGATGTGCTGCTCGGTGCGCTCGCTTCCGGCGATTTCGAGGCGTCGCGACGGTTAAAGTGTCTACTGGTCGGCGGTGAGGAACTCCGTAAGGATCTCGTCGAGCGCACGTTCCAACGGTTCCCTGCGCTGGAGTTGTGGAATCTATACGGACCGACGGAAGCCACGGCGAATGCGACAGCTCAGCGTCTGCGTCCGGGCGAGGAGATTTCCATAGGCCGGCCAGTGGCCAATGGTAAAACGTGGATACTTGATTCCCATGGGCATCCAGCGCCCATTGGCATTCCGGGCGAACTCCACGTTGGCGGCGTCTGTGTGGCGCGCGGATATTGGAACCGTCCCGAACTGACGGCAGAACGCTTCATTCCTGATCCCATCGCAAAAACTCCAGACGCGCGCATGTACAAGACGGGCGATTTGGCTCGCTATCGCGAAGACGGCTGCCTGGAATTCGCAGGCCGTGTCGACCAGCAGGTGAAGCTGCGCGGTTATCGCATTGAGCTGGGTGAAATCGAGGCAGAACTGGCCCGTCATGAGGCGGTCCACCAGGCCGCTGTGGTTCTCTCAAATTTGGGTGAGGGACCGCGGCTCGTGGCCTACGTAGCGTTACGCAAAGGCGCTAGCGCCACCGCTTCGGCGCTGCGCCGCTTCTTAGCCGTAGGGCTCCCGGACTATATGGTCCCGGCGTCGTTTATCTTTGTTGACCAGCTTCCGCGCGGCGCTCACGGGAAGATAGATCGTGGTGCGCTACCTCTGCCCGCGGATGAGCCGCAGAAGCAGAAGGGCGCGATTGTCGCTCCTCGTACGGGGGAAGAAAAGTGTGTTGCCAATATATGGGAGGCGATTCTGGGGAGAAGCGATATCGGTGTCCAGACCAGCTTCTTCGAATTGGGTGGCCATTCACTGCTGGCCGCCCAAGTGGTTTCACGAATTCGCCAGGCATTCTCAGTCGAGATATCCCTTCGCGCATTTTTCGAGGAGCCCACGGTTGAGGCTGTCGCCGCCCTGATCCAGCAGCGCACGGAAGGAGCTTTGCCCGCAGGTCTCGAACCCATCCGGCGAATCAACCGGAATGCTCACCGTCTGGCAGTAACTGAAGAGGCGTGAGCGGGCGTCGTGTGCGCGGGCAATCCCAAGCAGGTGTGCCGCCGGACGGACGCGCGAGGCGCATACATGCCGCCGTTTAGTATGTGTACGATTCAAGCTTTAGAATGGCGGGCACGTTGTAGCGCAGAGTTTCGTTTTTAAAACTCTGCGGCATTTTTGTCCGGACCACCGAAAAAGCCGCAGAGTTTTAAAAGCAAAACTCTGCGCTACAGCCTACATCGTTTGCCATCAGATGCGCGCGTGCTCGTCGGCGGGTAACAGGAACCGGTCGATGGGTAAAATGCCGCCGGGATCAACTGTGAGCTTTCGGCGAGGGTGCGTAACGGATTCTTCGCTCTGGATTTTCAGGGAGGCGGTCAGGATTAATTAGTAAGAAGGAATTCGATGACGCGCCCGACGCAGCGGGCGAGCTTGGCCTCGCCGGCCAGCGTGGGCATGAGATATCCGCAAGAGAGGCATTCATATAGAGCGACGCGCCGGGCATGGACGTTGCAGTGCCCCAAGATGATCTCCAGCGGCTTCGGCAGCTTCGGCAAGTTCCGCGACAACGCGTCACACATCTGGATCGGCGCCGCCAGCCCGGCGGCCCGCCGCTTCAGCACCTGCGCGAGATTTTCCCCCGCGTGCCTCCATCCGGTGAAAAACAGCGCGATGCGCCGCCCCTCGCGCGTCGACACAATCCCGGAAGTGAATAGTCCGGTGCGCTCGCGGGAGTTCGATGTCTCTTCTTGGCCACCCGCGGCGTGAGGACTCGCCCTCGCCAGCGCCAGTATCTTCATCCCGGTGTCGTCGTTGTGGACCACTTCGCCTTGCGCCGCCTCGCGGATCATTGCTTCCATCGCCGGCCGAATCACTTCCGCCGTCTCGGCCACGATCTCCCACTGCGTCGAGGCCGGCAGCGGAATCCCCAGGTTCTCTTCCAGGCCCGCCAGCCGATAGAAGGGAACCTCACTGCCGTACTTCAGCAACCCGATCATGGCCGCCGCCGTCTCGTCGTATTTCTTTTCGCCCACGCCCTCCGGCGCCTGCGCCTGGAATACCTCGCCGCACAGATTGCAGCGCAGACTCTCCAGTTCATACACCGT
>JBOGJX010000518.1:0-4167 GCA_050745285.1 Terriglobia bacterium | reverse complement strand
GTTTTGCCTTTAAAACTCTGCGGCATTTCGTCTGGCCCAAGGCAATCCATCCGGCCCAAGCAAAAAGCCGCAGAGTTTTAAAAGCAAAACTCTGCGCTACAGCCTACAGTCCCGGAACCGGGGATCGGCAAAATAATGTAGGAAGGAAAAATCTCCGTGGCAACCGGCAATGGCTGCCACGGAGGCGAGGAGGGATGCAAACAGTTTAGAAAATGAATTTCATCCCGAATTGGAAGATGCGGCCAAGGCCCGCGCTGCTGGGATGGAGGAAGCCATTGTCAAGGCAGCTTGGGTCGCCGGCTGAATTGTTGGAACCGCCGTAACAACTGATGCCGGAGTTGATCCCGGTCCACCGGACCGTATTAAAGATGTTGAACGCTTCGGCGCGAAACTGAAGATGGGCGCGCTCGCCGTGGATCGGGATGTTTTTGAACAAGCCCACATCCCAGTCCATGGTGCGTGGGTTGCGGAGGATGTTGCGCCCCGCACCGCCAAATGTGAGCGCTTGCGGGTTGCCGAACGCGCCGGGGTTGTAAAGAAGTGGACCGGTAATATTCGCCGCGTTGACGATCGGCGGGGCGCCATGGATGTTGCCAATGATATCGGGATAGGAGCCAGTGCCGACCCCGTTGGCCACGCCGGCATTATCGCCATACGTAGAACCGTTGGTTATGTTCAAAGGAGTCCCACTTTGGATGCTGGTGATTCCGGAAAGTTCCCAGCCGCCAATCGTATACCGCAGCAGCGCACTGGAAGAATGCTGGAAAGCGGGGAGGTCGTAGACATAGCTGAAGTTGAGGATGTGAGTTTGATCGAAGCTGGAAGTTGCGTAGTTGCGCTTCAGGTCAAAAGAATTGACGAAATTGCCGTTGTAACGGTCAGAGGAATCGTCAAGAGAGTGGCTGTAAGTGTAGGCCACGCTAAATTGAGCTCGACCCACGGTCTTGCGCAGGTAGACCTGCAAGGCATTGTAAGTGGAGTTCGCCTGGGTCTCAAGGAAGGTGATATTCCCAAAGCCCGTAATGGGCCGGAAAGATTCAGGGTTGACGTTGCCGCAAGCTACATTCAGGTTGGTCAACGCTTGGCCTGTCACGGGCGCCCCGGTGGGCGTCCCATCCACGGTAAGATTGTTACAGGTGCCGCTCGTGATCACTTGGCCGGGACCAAACGGATTCTGTGAAGCGGGGACGGGCTGAAGCTGGTTCAGGTTCCGCTGGTCGGTCAAGTGCGTTCCCTTGCTGCCCACGTAGGCAACGCTCACGACGGTGTTTGCCCCGAGGTTGTGCTGCACGTCCAAATTCCACTGCTGCACGTAGGGCCAAAATATCTGCGGCTCAATGGCTGTCACCGAAAGCGGGAAGAGCAGGCTGCCCCCGCCTATATTTGTATATCCGTTGATGTTGTATGCCGTGGGCGTCAGAGCATAGGGGGGGCTGCCTTCCAGCGACTCTGAATTCGCCTCGTTGCCGTTGGTGCGATCGTAGAAGATGGCGTAGCCGCCCCGAATGGCGGTGGTGCCGTGGCCGAACGGATCCCAGGCAAAGCCGAGCCGAGGCGAGGGGTTAAACAGGTGCCCCTTCATGCAGCCCTTCGGCGTGCCGCCCACGCCGCATTGCACCATACCATCGAAGGGATTGCCGACCCCCGGAACCAGTGCGCCGGATTGCCCCGTAATGCTTCCATTCACGTCGATCTGTGGCGCGTTCGCCGGGTTATAGGCTTGCTGTTGGAAACTATACTCGTGGTGGAACCGGGGATAAAATGTGCCCATGAGTTCTGCCCGGAATCCCAGGTTGAGCGTCAGCGTATGGCTTACGTGCCAATCATCCTGAATATAGGGTCCCAAAGTTTTGTAGCGGTTGTAATACTTGGCCTGCAGGCTGCTCTGGGAAAAGTTGGCGATCCTGCCGAGCAGAAAATCAGCGAAACCGTTGCCGGTGGAAATCGCCGAGTCGCCGCTGCTAAAAGTCAGAAAGCCTTGAGTGTCCGGCGTACCCTGCTCGTTTTTCTGGTAGGCGATGAAATCGGCGCCAAACGTCAGATTGTGATTTCCGTAAATCTTCGAGACCATATCCCGGAACGTATAAATGGGATTGGAATTGTATACGGGGCTGGCGGGATTAATGAACCCCGGGTCTTCACCGAACCCTCCATTGTACGCCGCGTTGGAGCCAATGCTGACGCCCGTCAGCTTGCCGCCGAAGCCGTTATTGAAAAGGCCCGTCATCGTCATGCTAGACGGCCGCTGCCAGGTGCCTTTGTTGCTCAGAATGATGTGGTCGGCGGTATAGCCAAAGATGAACTCGTTCAGTAAAGTGGGGGAAGCGCTGGCCGTGATCTGGGCGACAAAAGACGTGCCCGGACCCGAAAAGTCCGTGTTGATGGTGGGAAAGTTCCCCGTGCTCCACAGAGTAGTGGGGGTGACGGTGAACCATGTGTCGTGGATGTAGTTCACCATCATGCGCACCTTTGGCGTGATGTTCTGGTCCACACGGATTAACTCCTGGCGCCAACTGGTAGGATAAGAGGGATTAGCCCGGTAGAATGACAGCGCCCCGCTGCCAAAATTAGGGGCTGGAAACATCGCCATCTCAGCCTGGGCGTTTGGGTCAATGGGAACCTGGTTGCCGGGAAAGTACGCCCCCGTGACAGGATTTGTGGGGCAGTCAACAAACGTCGCGCTGGTACCTGGACCGTTGGCGGGGGTTGGACATACATCCGAGAAGTCGCCTGTGCGCTCCTGGGTGGAAGGAACCTGGTTGTCAAAAGAGCCTGGGTTTGTCTCCTTGCGCCATTCCTCGGACCAGAAGAAGAAGGTCTTCGTCTTGTCGGTATTGTAGTGGCCCGGAATGTAAACCGGGCCGCCGACCGTGTATCCGTAATCATTTTTTTTGTAAGCCGGCCGGCTGGTGTTAAAGAAGCTGCGCGCGTTGAAGATCTCATTGCGGTTGAATTCGTACGCGTCGCCGTGAAACTGGCTGGTGCCGGATTTGGTAACCGCGACGATAGTGCCCGAAGCGTTTTGGCCGTATTGGGCGCCATAATTGGAGGTTAGAACGCGCGTTTCGGCAATCGCATCCACGCTTGGATAGACGTTAATCGTGCCATTGCTCCCGCCATCCAGGATGCTGACACCGTCAACTTCCCAGTTGTTGTATTCGATGCGGCCGCCATTGATGCTATAGCTGACGCTGCCATAAACGCCGACCGTCCCTTCCTCTTGCCCTGTCTGGTTGCTCACGCCTGGGACCAGATTAATGAGTTGGGTGAAGTTGCGGCCGTTCAGCTCCAGTTGGGTAATCTGCCTTCCTGTGATGGTGCCGCCGAGGTCCGATGTCTGGGTTTTAACCTGGCCGATGTTCGTGCCCTGGACGGTGACCTCTGTTGAAACGGCGCCAACCTGGAGGGTTGCGTCCGCGCGAATTTTCTGTGAAGCCTGAAGGACGATGCCCGTCGCCTGGTACATCTTAAAACCCTTGGCCTCTATGGTCAGGTTGTAAGTTCCCGAGGGGATTGCGGATACAAGGTAGTTTCCCGCTGAATTCGTCGTCATTTTGCGGGTGACACCTTGAGCCGTGTCGCTGACCGTCACGGCTGCGCCAGGAATGACCGCGCCTGAGCTATCCGTTACGGTGCCGGTGATTGAGCTGGTAATCGCTTGGCCAAAGAGAGCCGCCGCGATGGACATCACGGCGAAAACCATGCTGATGCGTAATAATCTTCGTCTCATAACCTTTAACCCTCCATCAAAGTCCTGAATTTGCGCCGCCTGAATCTGATTTACGAGAGGTAGCCACGGCACGGTTTGTGTGCCGTGGGTGTTTGCGTATCGAAATGCCCACGGCACAAACTTCGTGCCGTGGCTACCCTTGCGTGCGATTATTTGTTGCGCCCCTCTAATGGCATTTCGGCCAATTGCTAATTAACATTAGAAGGGTTCCTAACAAACTATCATTTGTGTATCACTAGCGCCCTATCGCTGTCAATGGCAAACTTAAATTGTGGTCAAGCCATGCCCTTCCACTCGCATTTCCATGCTTTGCGGGTGTCGCCAAGCGATATGACCACTGTTAGCCCGGATTATTCATGAACTCGCTAGACAAAAACGGAAGGGCACGGTTTTAACCGTGCCGTTACAGGCGCCTCCCGAGACTTCTTTCCTTTCGT
>JBOGJX010000517.1:0-4843 GCA_050745285.1 Terriglobia bacterium | reverse complement strand
GCGGGCGCGGCAAGCAGCGCCCCTACGAACCTTACTGTTAACGGACAAGTATGACTTCGATCGGTTTGCTCAACATCGCCGTATTCTTCCTTGTGCTTCTGGCCCTGACGAAGCCGCTGGGCGCTTTCATGGCCAAGGTTTTCGAGGGCGAGCGAACCTTTCTGCATCCCGTATTGCGACCGCTTGAGCGGCTGATTTATCGCGTGTGTGGCATCCGTGAGGACGCCGAGCAGCGCTGGACACAATATGCCGCCTCGCTCATTGCCTTCAGCCTGGTCAGCTTCCTGTTTGTTTACGCGCTCCAGCGTTTACAGGGTTTCCTACCATTGAATCCGATGGGGTTCGGAACAAGCCATGCTCCGCACGGCGCCACAGCCATCACGCCGGACCTCGCCTTCAATACCGCCGTCAGCTTTATAACCAATACCGATTGGCAGGCCTATAGCGGCGAGAGCACGCTGGGATACCTTGTGCAGATGGCCGCGCTTGCGGTCCAGAACTTTGTCTGCGCCGCGGCAGGAGTGGCGGTGGCGATCGCTCTGGTGCGTGGATTTGCACGGCATCAGGCCAAGAACGTGGGGAATTTCTGGGTAGACCTCACACGCGGCATTGTTTATGTGTTCCTGCCGCTGGCGTTTGCCGGTGCTTTGATTCTCGGCTCGCAAGGCGTGATTCAGAATTTCAAACCCTACGCGCACGTCACCACGGTCGAGGGCGCGACGCAGACAATTCCGCAGGGGCCGGTAGCTTCTCAGGAATCCATCAAGATGCTCGGGACCAACGGCGGCGGCTTCTTTGCTGCCAACTCGGCCCACCCATTTGAAAACCCCACCCCGTTTTCCAACTTTATCGAGATGCTGATGATTTTTCTCGTTCCCGCGGCTCTCACCTATACGTTTGGACGGATGGTGAAAGATACGAGGCAAGGGTGGGCTCTATTTGCCGCGATGAGCATTCTATTTCTGGCCGGCGCTTTCATCGCCTGCGGGGCCGAGCAGCATGGCAACCCTATTCTGACGCGACTGGGTGTGGAAGCTCATGCCACAGAGAATCAGCCGGGCGGCAACATGGAAGGCAAAGAAGTGCGCTTTGGCATTGTGGATTCCGCCCTGTTCGCCACGATCACCACGGACGCGAGTTGCGGCGCCGTGAACAGTATGCACGACAGTTTTACTCCGGTGGGCGGCTTGGTGACGCTTTTTAATATTCAACTCGGCGAAGTCGTGTTTGGAGGCGCCGGAGCCGGCCTCTACGGAATGCTGCTATTCGCTATCGTCGGCGTGTTTATCGCGGGGCTGATGGTTGGCCGCACGCCGGAGTATATCCGCAAAAAGATTGAACAAAAGGAGGTGAAGATGGCGATGCTCGCCCTGATTATCATGGCAGCCAACATTCTTTTGTTCACTGCGATCAGCTCCGTGGCCCACTTCGAGAAGAACGGTTACTGGAACCCGCCGGGCGAGGCAGCGGCGAACGTGGCGAACCCAGGCCCGCACGGTTTCAGTGAAATCCTTTACGCCTATTCAAGCGCGAACGCCAACAATGGCAGCGCGTTTGCCGGAATCAACGCGAACACGCCTTGGTATAACCTCAGCACGGGCCTGGCCATGTTGATCGGCCGCTTTTTGTTTTTGATTCCGCTGCTCGCGGTCGCCGGGAGTCTTGCCGCCAAACGGGAAGTGCCCTCGACCAGTGGAACCTTGCCCACGCACGGCGCTCTTTTCGTCGGCGTATTGATCGGAACCATTATTATTGTGGGAGCGCTTACGTTCTTCCCGGCATTATCGCTTGGGCCGATTGTGGAGCATTTTCTGATGACTCAAGGCAAGCTCTTTGCGGTGATATTGCCGCTGTGAGGGGTAGCCACGGCACGCGGTTTGTGCCGTGGGCTCTTGAATTGGCAAAAACCCACGGCACACAAATTGTGCCGTGGCTACCCGGAAAGCCGCAGAAAAACGCAGGTCTGTGCTACCCGATTCAGGACCGCTGCGCACTTTTTATGTCAACAACGTCAGCACAATACGACACCGAGCTCATTCCCAAACGGCTGGTGCGGGCGCGGCCGCTCTTTGACCTCGAAATTCTCAAGCGAGCCTCCAAGGATTCCCTGGTAAAGCTGAATCCCGCCGTCCAGGTGAAGAATCCGGTGATGTTTGTGGTAGAGGTGGGCGCGGCGCTCACCACCCTGCTATTGGCCCGGAACGTCTTGAATGCTGCTCCGGGTATCAAGTTCATTCTTCAGATTTGCATCTGGCTATGGTTTACGGTAATTTTTGCCAATTTTGCCGAGGCCATGGCGGAGGCGCGAGGGAAGGCTCAGGCTGACGCGCTGCGAAAGACCAAAACGGACTCCACCGCTAACCGGGTTATCGGGCCGGGCAAATCCGAGATCATCCCGGCAGCGAGGCTGCGCGCTGGGGATGTTGTCATCTGCATGGTGGGCGACATCATTCCCGGTGACGGCGAAGTGATCGAAGGCATTGCCACCGTGGACGAGTCTGTCATCACCGGCGAAAGCGCGCCGGTGATCCGCGAGTCGGGCGGCGACCGTAGCGCGGTGACGGGGGGAACCCGGGTCCTCTCCGACGGTATCAAAATCAAGATCACCTCGAACCCTGGCGAGACGTTCCTTGACCGCATGATTGCCCTGGTTGAGGGCGCGGAGCGGCAAAAAACGCCCAACGAGATCGCTCTCAACATCCTGATTGCAGGCCTCGCGCTCATCTTTTTGCTTGCGGTGGTCACCCTTCATCCCTTCTCGCTCTATGCGGTGGAAGCGGCGCACGGCGGCAGGATTCCGGGCATTGCCGTGCTCGTCGCGCTTCTCGTCTGCCTGATTCCCACCACAATTGGCGGCTTGCTCTCCGCGATTGGCATCGCCGGCATGGATCGCGTGATGCAGCATAACGTACTCGCCATGAGCGGCAAGGCGGTGGAAGCGGCCGGTGACGTCAACACGCTTCTTCTGGACAAGACGGGCACGATTACGCTGGGCAACCGGCAGGCGGTTGAATTCATTCCCGCCGAGGGCGTGACGGACGCGGAGCTGGCTGACGCCGCGCAGCTTGCGAGCTTTGCCGATGAGACCCCCGAAGGGCGGTCCATTATGGTGCTGGCCAAGGAGAAGTACGGCCTGCGGGGGCGCGAGCTTCACCAGCAGGAGGCGCGCTTCATTCCATTTTCCGCGTACACCCGCATGAGCGGAGTAGATCTGGATGGGCGCAGCCTCCGCAAGGGCGCGACCGAAGCTGTGATGCAGTTTGCCAAGGACAATGGAGGGAACATCCCGGCTGATTTTGTGGAATTGTCCGACCGGGTTTCGCGCAGCGGGGGCACGCCTCTTGCGGTCGCGGACGGCTCGCGGCTGCTGGGCTTGGTTCATCTCAAAGATATTGTGAAGGGCGGCATGCGCGAGCGTCTGGCCCACCTGCGCGAGATGGGAATCCGCTCCGTGATGATTACCGGCGACAATCCTCTCACCGCCGCGGCCATCGCCAACGAAGCGGGCGTAGACGACTTCCTCGCGCAAGCGACGCCGAAGGACAAGCTCGAATACATCAAGAGGGAGCAGGGCATGGGCCGTCTGGTGGCGATGACTGGCGACGGCACGAATGACGCGCCCGCGCTCGCCCAGGCGGACGTCGGCGTGGCGATGAACAGCGGCACGATGGCGGCGAAAGAAGCCGGGAATATGGTGGATCTCGATAGCAATCCCACCAAGCTGGTGGAGATTGTCGCCATCGGCAAGCAGCTTCTGATCACTCGCGGGGCGCTCACCACGTTTTCCATCTCGAACGACGTGGCGAAGTATTTCGCCATCATCCCGGCCATGTTTGCGGTCACGTATCCCGCGTTGGGCCACCTGAACATCATGAACCTGCACTCACCGCAAAGCGCTGTATTGGCGGCGGTCATTTTTAACGCGCTGATTATCATCGGCCTCGTACCCCTGGCGCTACGCGGAGTGCGCTACCGGCCGCAGGGCGCGGTCACGCTGTTGAGGCGCAATCTCTTGATTTACGGCCTTGGCGGAATTATTGCTCCGTTCCCCGGCATCTGGATCATTGACCGCTTGCTGGCCGTGCTGCACCTGGCCTAAGGAGACCCGTATGTGGCGGCACATCGCGCCCGCGTTCCGCATCATGGTTGTGATGACCATCCTTCTGGGCTTCGTCTACCCCGGCGTAGTCACTGGTCTTTGCCATATCTTCTTTCCCCATCGGGCCAACGGCAGCATGATCCGGGTGGAGGGAAAGCTAGCTGGCTCGCCGCTGATCGGACAGAACTTTTCCGGCGCCGGGTATTTCCATCCCCGTCCTTCAGCGGCCGGCGTAGGCGGGTATGACGCCATGGCGTCGGGCGGTTCGAACCTGGGCCCCACGAGCCAGGCTCTTTACGATCGAGTGAAGGCATCCGTCGCCAAATTCCATGCGGAAAATCCTGCGTATCGGGGGCCGGTCCCTGCGGACATGGTTACCGCCTCTGGCAGTGGCCTCGATCCGGATATTAGCCCGGCCTCCGCCCAGGCGCAGGCTTCGCGCGTGGCGCGGGCGCGCGGCATTAGCCTCACACAGATGAGACGGCTCATCCGGAAATATACTCAACACCGCCAACTCGGCTTCCTCGGGGAGCCGGGGGTCAATGTGCTTGAAATCAACCTTGCTTTGGATCGTAGTTCTCCCCGGAAATAATCGCCGGGCGATAGTTTCTATAGCGGCGGCCGCTACCATGGTGGTTGTCACGTAGGCTCGAATTGCAAGACTTGGGGGCATCAGCGGGGGCTGAGGGCCGGAGCGATTTCCATCGCCGGTCCGCAAAACTCAAATAGAAAGGATGATGCTCC
>JBOGJX010000516.1:0-3980 GCA_050745285.1 Terriglobia bacterium | reverse complement strand
CTCCAGAGGACGCGAGAGCGGATGCGTCTGGCCCCCGGTAGCAAGCGCGATTCATGACGGGAAGCGATTTTTAATCGACGGGTCATAAGCTTTGATTCGTGGAGAGCAGAAGATATCTGAATGGGTGGAAGCACCGTGCTATCGAGGAAAGAAGAAAAGCGCGCTCTTGAATTGGGAAGGCAGGTATTCCTGAATGACTTTCCTAATCCTGACCGGAAGGGGTGTCCCGAAACGAAGCTCATCAAGCAGATGGCCGCTGGAAGAGTGGCCGCTGCCGAAGAAAATAAATGGATTGACCACTTCACGTCCTGTTCCCCGTGTTCGAGGGAATTCAGTGAGTTCCGGTGTCAATTCCGACGCCAGAAACGCGTTCAGCTTGCGGGCGGCGCCGCTGTAATTCTCATCGCCATTTTTGCCGCCGTTTGGCTCGCGGTTGGTCGGCATGCGAAAGTGAATTCCGGCGTCAATATAGCAACGAACTCCAGCGGACGCATATTTCAGAAGGAGATGCTGGACCTTAGAGGCTGGTCCGCTGTGCGCAGCGACGAGGAAGCGCCCAATGCGGGGCAAAAGCGCCTCGAACTTCGCAGGGGAAAATTGGCGCTCGCCATTTACCTACCGATGGGGAGCGAACCGGGGAAATACGACATCGAGATTCTGCGGAACAAGGCCGCGCCGCTCTTGAAGCTGGATGGGACTGCCCGCATCGAAAATGGCAACACAATCCTGAGCACACGAGCGGACTTGAGCAAGCTGGCAAGCGGAAATTACCTGATCGGAATCAGGCAGTCGGCGTGGGACTGGAGATACTACCCATTAACTATCCCTTAGCCGCCTCCAAAATGAGCAGCACGGACTTGGAAATGGCTGGGGAGACGGGGTCCGGGTCGTCCGTTCCGGGGTTTGACCGTTATCCGGGCATGTGGCCCTGACTTGCTCCTTGAGCGATGGAAGTGCTGTGCTCTCATGTGGCACTTCATATAAAATTGGCTGTATATGCCTTATGTGCCCACAGGAGAGCAGACTGCAATTCTTGGCCACGATCATCATTGCCACGCGCGCGTCCTTGCAGGACCCGGAACCGGAAAAAGTGCGACGCTCGTGGCGCTCGTCGATTGTCTCCTGGAAGGCAATCCTGCTCCGCGCATCAAACTGCTGACCTTTACGCGCGCTGCCACCGCCGAGCTCGCGAAAAAGGTCTCCGAACATCCCGCGGCTGTCGCTGAACGCCCAAGTACCATTCACTCCTTTTCAATTTCGGTGCTGCTGCGCAATCCTGGCACCGGTGATTTCCCCGAACCCCTGCGCATCGCGGACAAATGGGAGGACAAGAAAATTGTCCTGCCGACCCTCGCGCGCCGCGCCGATGTACTCGTCAAAAGGCTCGACCGACTAATTCGAGAGATGGCGGCAAATTGGGAATCGTTGCAGCCTGCAGTCGACCCGCGTGTTGATCCCGCCGACCGCGCGCACTTTCTGGCGGCGTGGCGCGAGCATCGGCAGGTGTACGGGTACACGCTGCTGGCCGAATTGCCCTACGCGCTGCGACACGCGCTGCAAGATCACCCGGACCTCGATGGCGTCGATTACGATCTACTTATCGTCGACGAATACCAAGATCTCAACGCTTGCGACTTGGAGGTGCTGCATCTCATTGCCGAGCGGGGCTGCGCGATCATCGGCGCCGGTGACGACGACCAGTCGATTTATTCGTTCCGTCGTGCCGCGCCCGAGGGTATCCGCCGGTTTCCTGATGACTATCCTGGCTGCGCGAACTATCCGCTCTCCATCACGCAGCGATGCGGTGCCCGCATCATAGAGTGGGCCTCATACGTGATTGAAGGCGATCTTGGCCGACCCGCGGGGCGACCACGGCTCACGGCGGCCGGCGGATCTCCGCCTGGTGACGTGGCGCTGCTGGCGTTCGCTCGCGAAACGTCCGAGGCGCAAGGCGTCGCGGCACTGATTCAACGTTTGAACCAGCGAGGCGTCCCGCCCGAAGAGATTCTCGTCCTCATGCGCGGCGACCATAATGGAACCTTTAGCAGCCCGATCAAAGCGGCGCTCGACGCACTCAGTATTCCCTACTCTGATCCAGAAGCAGTGGAGCGCATGCTCGGAGAGCCAGCAAATCGACGGATGCTTGCGACGTTTCGGCTCCTCGTCCGTCGGTGCGATTCGCTCGCATGGGCCGCCTTGTTCCTACTCGCCCCGGGCATTGGGCAAACCTTCTGCGATCACATTTATGACCGGGCACGCGAGAGGCGTATTCAATTCGGCGAGGCGCTCTTCGACGCGTTCGATGCGAATTTTCCAGGGGCACCGCGTTCCGCCGCGAGAGTCACGGCGCTGATGCAAACCGTCATCGCTTGGCTCGATGCACATCCGTTGCCGGATGAGGCGCCCGAAGACGGCTGGGGCCATTGGATGATCGCCGCGGCCGGTGGCGACGCCGTTCCCGCGCCGAGCGCCGACTGCGCCGCACTGCTCCGTGCGCTCGATGATCTTATGGAGGAGGACCAAGGCTTTGGTCGGTATCTCTCGCAGATCACACCGCTCGGGAAAGATCTCGTGCTCGCGGAAAGCCAGGGCGTCCGCATCATGACGATGGGCGGCGCGAAGGGGCTGACTGTGCGCGCCACAATCGCTGTGGGGATCGAAGAAGGGATCGTCCCCAGGCCGGACGGTGACCTCGGCGAGGAACGGCGGCTGCTCTACGTCGCCATGACGCGGGCGAGAGAATTCCTTTATTGCACTTGGGCGCGTCGGCGCCTCGGACCGACCGCACGCGCCGGGGCCCCGCGGATACAGGACCGCCGCAATTACACTAGCTTTCTCCGGGACGGTCCGGTCAACTCGCAGGATGGACAGGGGTATTTGCGTCTGCAGGGCGGAGGTCATTAGCTAACGCACAACTACCTGCCTAAAGTTAGCGGGTGGGGGTAGGCCTACAGGGCATTCACGACTTCACTTGCCCTCTCAAGCTGGGTATCATGCCCTTCCAGGATACTCTTAACTGACCAGGGAATCTGCACGTCGGGCGTTACGCCGTGGCCCTCAAATGTTTTGCCTTCCCACGTGTAAAACGCGGCTCTGGGCAGGATCACAAGGTATCCGTGGCCGACTTTGAAGCCTGTCCCGCCAAGCAGCCGACCCGCGGTTTCAGTTCCTACGACTGTCGCAAGCCTATTTTCTGCCGCGAATGCGGTAATCATTTCCCCGGCGCTCACCGTGTGCTCGTTGACGAGCAACACAATCCGCCCATGAAAGTTCTTCGGTCCCAAACCCTCGGTCATCAGCACCACGGATTGATCACGCCTGGCAAATCGCAAGGCGAGCAAGGGTATACCAAGCTTGCTCGAAGGAAGATGATCGAACCTCGGCAGCGACTCCTTCTTGAACCCGCGCTCTGCGCGCTGTCGGGTCACACTGTACCCGATTGGAAGTTTGTCAGGCGTCAAATGGCTCATCAGGCGGATCAATCCCAGCCCGCCTCCCAGATTACCTCGGAGGTCCACAATGAGCCGGTCGCATTCGCTCAAGCTGGCGAACGCCCGGTCGAGAGAACGCGCCACGTCAATCCCCAAGAGCCCCGGAAAGATCGTGGCCTTTAGGTAACCAATTCCCGTATTCAGTCTCTTGGAAATTACAGGCAGAGGCTCCGCGTAAGGCTGCCGCCGGGTTCGTGGCTTGGGGATAGTAATGCTGGCGGTCGTTTCCTGTTGATCCTTGTTCCTGACGGTCACCGATACAGCAGTTCCCATCGGGAACATCGGCTGTAGTGGCGGTATGATCGGCTGGCCATTGATGGCCAGAAGCATGTCAAGCGGTCTGATTCCGGCCAAGGCAGCCGGCCCTCCCTCGTGAACATCCTGAAACATCCAGTGGAGTCCGTCAGGTGTTTCGGTTTTGCGGAAGGTGGCACAGATTGCGAGCCTGCCGGGAACCCTATTAACCGACTGATGGAAGAAACCGGTGTG
>JBOGJX010000515.1:0-2743 GCA_050745285.1 Terriglobia bacterium | reverse complement strand
GCCTCAACCGGCGAGAACACTCTTAATGCCATCGGTCAACGCAGAGAGGCGGAACGGCGGAATGCTCCCCCCGGGTGAAGATTACCATCGCGCCGACTGGCTCGTGGCGACATACCTGGAAACGGTTCGGGTTGAGATGCTGAGATTCTTGGCAATCTCTCCCTTTGGCAATCCCTTACGAAGCATGCGGCGCAGCTTGGCCGCTGCCACGGTGTCCAGCTTCCGCGGCCGGCCGCCCAGTTTGCCCCAGGCACGAATCTGAGCCTTGCTGTAGCGCTTGGCTCTTGTCGTGCCGCCCCTCCTGCCCATCTCCGCGGCCGTAATTGGCTTTTCGCCCATGCGCCGAAGCCTACCGCATAAGGGAAGTAGTTGTCAAGTCATAAGTTTACGTCATGTTATGTCTGATAAGCGGTCTTATGTTAACGTCAGGCGCAGAACGGTGGCATGACCTCCAGACGACAACAGCGAAGCGGCTCATCCTGAATTCGGCGTGAGTCTCACGCTCTATTGTCAAAAAAACCGCGGAAAATCGCGGCTTGGCTCCAACTTCTTAAGCAGCAGTCGATCGATTTCCGCCCAGGTGTGTTCAGTCGTCAAGCGTGTTTCGCTTGTGGACATGGCTGTGATTGTTAGCGATTGGACCCCAGAGAGTTCAAATGCCGTGCTATAGAACCAACTCGACTGTAGCACTCGCAGAAATTCGCAGAACAAATAGATTCCGCCAAAGTGGGTCAGACCCGCGTGGTTGCAGGTTAGCCGCAAATTTCGAGGCGAATGCCGCACTTCAGGATTACGTAACCGAAAGTTACGTTATCCTCAAACGCAGAGAATGACAAAACGCCCAGTCAATCCGCAACCGAGACGCTGCTCCATCTCTTGGAATGCGCCGGTTTCCGGTTCATGATAGACTGTCGCTTAAGTTGTTGCCACCGACTTCACGGAGGAACCTGTGGATCTGGAAAAAATCGTCGCTGATCTGAAAGTGGAACGGGACCGGTTGGAGCGGGCGATCATGGCACTGGAAGGAGCGGAGGCCAGGAATGCACGCGGCTCGAGGGTGGCGGGACCCACAAAACGGGTTACGAACGCGGCGCCGCGCACGATTCCCACGGCGATGGAGCGAGCACGCCAGCGTTTCGAGGGCTGGCGCAAGACTCGGCAGTCCGCTTCTCCCATCCCGGAGGCGTTGTGGGCTCTGGCGGTGGAAGTCGCCCGGGCGCACGGGGTGAACAAAACCGCTCAATCCCTCCGGCTGAACTATAATACGCTGAAGACACGTGTAAAACCTGTGGACGGGCCGGCAGGCTCCCGCACGAGGTCCGTCAAGCGCGGACGTTCTTGCTGAAGGCGCAATTTATGGATGGCAGCATTAATGAAAGTCGTCCCGCAACGATAGCAGTGCGCGTTAGATCCCGACTTCGGTCGTAATGCTCATCCTGCGCCTGCTTACAGCCAATCAGTTTCGAACTTCTTCGGGGGGGCGGAAAACGGGATAAAAAGAATCGTAGTTCATCGGAGCTCCGCGCCGACCCTGACCTGCCGAGATGTGAGCCGGAAGCGGAGTCCCCTCCTCCTGAAGAGAAAATCCCAACTGGAAGAGAACAAGGCCTCTCCGCTACGGTTTTTAAGGGTGTGATTCAGAGATTGGCCGGTCAAGCTGCTCTTATACACCACCATCGATATTTGCCAGATTCTTACACAGCGTTGAGCCGAGTTCAAGAGCGGGTTACACTGCGTTGTGGCGTGAGGTAATGGCCAAGGGAGTTTCAAAGATGCCGACCGTTGTGAGCCCGCCAGAACAGCGCGTGGTCCTAGGGAATGTCACATGGGAAACCTATGAGCGACTCCTTGATGAGCACCTTAACTGCAGTTCTCCGCGATTCACCTACGACCAGGGAGTCCTCGAGATCATGAGCCCTTCGGCAGAGCATGAGTGGTACAACCGGCTGATATCTGACCTGGTGAAGCTGCTCACCCGGGAGTTGCGAATTGACGTTCTAGACCTAGGCTCTACAACCTTCAGGCGGGCAGCGACAAAGAGAGGGTTCGAACCAGACTCATCTTTCTATGTCACTCATGCCCGCCAGGTGCGAGGTAAAGAACGAATTGATTTGGCGGTTGACCCTCCACCGGATATTGTCGTGGAAGTAGCGGTGACTCATCCTTCGCTCAGTAAATTTCCGATTTGTGCTGAGCTCGGCGTCCCGGAAATTTGGAGCTACGACGGGAGCCTTTTGCGCATCTACGGACTCAGTGGGTCCGGATACATAGAAATGCCTTCGAGCGGAGTGCTTCCCCGTTTAGATGCGAAAGAGCTTAGCGAGTTTCTAGAACTGGGAAGAACGATGGACAGTGTGACGTGGCCCAATGAAGTCCTCGAACGCTTTCATCGGTCGATCTGATGGAATCTGATTATCGGCTTTGGTGAAAATGGGTGTGACCGGGAGGAATGGAATTCGAAAATGATTGGGGGCAGTTCTAAGGAGTTCGTAAAATGACACGGGGGGACGGGCTAGACTGGTTGTGCCCATGAGCGATGTAGCCGCCTCCAGTGAAATTTGTCAGTTCCGCGTCGTCGTCCGCGACACTAGCCCGCACCTCTGGCGCCGCCTTCTGGTCGACCGCAGCACCACCCTCCCCGAGGAGACTATGAAAAAGTGTGGGGTGCTCACGCTGCAATCGATGGGTGGAAGTTCGGGTACCATGTGCGGAAGACTTGTTCAAGGGTACCATTCGGGACGTG
>JBOGJX010000514.1:0-2971 GCA_050745285.1 Terriglobia bacterium | reverse complement strand
CCTACGAACCTGGTCCTTACTGCGTAGACTTCATCTGGTCCATCAGACCCGGGGGCACTTTCAGGCGGCCCAACTGTCGGCCAAAAAAACTCTGGCTCATGGATTTCATCATCTTCCGCGTCTGAACGTATTGTTTCAGCAGCAGGTTAACCTGCTGCACGCTGGTACCGCTGCCTTTGGCGATGCGCTTGCGCCGCTTCCCATTAATGATCTCGTGGTTCAACCGCTCCTGGATTGTCATGGAGCCGATCATTGCGTCCAGGCGAACAAGCTCTTTCTCATCCACGTGCATGTTGGCGGCGTTCTTAAGCATTCCGACCTTGGGCAGCATACCGAGCACCTGATCGAGCGGCCCCATTTTGCGCACTTGGCGCATCTGCTCCTGGAAATCAGCCAGCGTAAAGCTATCGGTGCGGAGCTTCTGGTGAACCTCCATCGCCTTCTGCTTGTCGATGGTCTCTTCGGCCCGCTCGATGAGCGAGAGCACGTCACCCATACCGAGGATGCGAGAGACGATGCGATCCGGATAAAACACGTCGAGCGCGTCGTACTTTTCACCAGCGCCAATGAACTTAATAGGCTGGCCCGTGACGTGATGAATAGAAAGCGCCGCCCCGCCCCGCGCATCGCCATCCATCTTGGTCAGAATCACGCCCGAAGTGCCGAGCCGCTCGTGGAATTCCTGCGCGCTGCGCACGGCGTCCTGGCCGATCATGGCGTCCGCCACCAGCAGGATCTCGCTAGGCCGCAGCTTAAGCTGCAACTCGGTGACTTCCTGCATGAGTTGCTCGTCAATATGCAGGCGGCCGGCTGTATCCACAATGAGGATGTCGTGGCCGCGGTCCGCCGCGTCTTTGCGCGCCGCAAGCGCCAATTCGATGGGCGAGTTCATGCCCTCGCCCTTGAAGATGGAGATGCCGGTTTCCCGGGCGATCACCGCCAGTTGTTCGCGCGCCGCGGGACGGTAAACGTCGGTCGAGACCAGCATGGGCCGGCGCTTCTTCTTCGCCAGCCACAGGGCCAGCTTGCCTGAGGTCGTGGTCTTGCCTGCGCCCTGTAGTCCCACCATCAGAAAAACCGTGGGATAGTCCTTCGAATAGGTCAGCAGCGATTCCTTGCGCCCCAGGATCTCAATCAATTCATCGCGTACGATGCGGATGATCTCCTGCACGCTCGTCAGGCTCGAACCCGCCTCCAGATTCAACGCCTTCACGCGGACCCGGTCTAAAAGTTCCTTCACCACCTTGAAGTTCACGTCCGCCTCAAGCAACGCAACACGAACTTCGCGCAGCACTTCGTCTACCGCCTCTTCGGTCAGCGCCCCTTGCAGGCGAAGCGATTTGAAGACGTTTTGAAATTTCTCTTGGAGCGTATCAAACATAATCTATTCGTCACAACCACGCGCACACGTACCCATGCTGCCAGACACGGCCCAAACAGGACACAGTACGATTTTATGGGGTGGCTCAGGATAAGTCAAACAATTGATTTCACACTACGTACCGCACAACCGTAAAAACTTTCACCAGCGGCCCGCAATGCGACGACCTGTCACTAGGAGGTACGGCTTTGCCTGTCAATTTTTCCACTACTCCCTTACTTGCCCACTTCGGCCAGTCACGGCTAGCCGTGCCCGCGGGCCAGGCCGCAGCGGCCACCTCCCTACAAGGCACCGCTTGTGGGCCTAAACGCTCTCCCGGTCCCAAGCCCTTCTCTGATCCGGGATGGAATGCCCGCCCAACTCCATACGTTAACAATACGACAACTTTTCCATTTAAGATTGTATGACGGAGTAACCGTGTGCCGTTTTGTACAGACGCAAAATCTAAGAGCCGTCATCATCGAAAGGCATCCGAGTTTGATGTCCGGTAATGCATCGGCATTTTGAGATCTATGCTTCACACAATTCTCGACTCTTAAGGAGGGTCGTCACGATGAAAAAGATTTTGCTGGTTTTCGCATTAATGGTTGCCTTCTCAGCGCTTGGAATTTCAGATCCGGTTTCGTGCTCGACCGTCGGTACAAGCCTCTCAGACTTTATCGCCCTTGGATCCACCGGCTGTGCCGAGAGCAACTTGTTATTTTCCGATTTTTTCTTTCCCAACCCAGCCTCTACCGGGGGGGCGACCCTCCCCTCGGCGGACAATGTCTCGGTGAACGTGGACCCTAGCGGCACAGGACTTACTTTCAACGCCGCTTTAATCGCGGGTCCGAACCAGACGGCGGATGTGGTGATCGATTACGTCGTCCGGGTTCTCTCCGGTGGTCCCATTACAGGCAGCGGCTTGAAGTTTGAGGCAGGAGCATCAAACGGTGGGTTGGTTGCAGTTGACGAAACACAATGCGCCGGGGCCATGCTTCCTATGTGTACCGGTGGAACGATCACGCAGTTAAACGGAAACGCCAACTCGCCGTTGGACACCAATACCATAAACAATGCCACATTGCTTTCTGTCAACAAAGATATTCTGGTCTCGGGCGGCACGCAAGCGGGCGGCCAGGCCAGCATTTCGGATGAAGACCAAATCTTCACAACCACGACGGTTCCCGAGCCAGCCTCGCTCATGCTATTTGGGCTAGGGATGCTTGGTGTGGCCTTCGTGGTGCGCCGCGAGACCAAGACGGCGTCCTCAAAATAGACGTATTCGCTTTCACTTTGTAACCTCCCCTCCCTCACCCCGCTGGCCGCACCCAGCGGGGTCTTTTTTTCTCCTCCAAGCATTGCACAAGGGGTTCGCTATTTAGCCCTCATCAAGCGAAGGACTTTTTCCGGCAAAGCGATTACAATCAAGGATTGTGTCCGAATCGTGAGTGGCGCGCCGACCGGGAGCGCAGAGTTTTGCTTTTAAAACTCTGCGGCTTTTTTCTTTGGTAGGGGCGCTGCTTGTTGCGCTCTTCGTAGGGGCGGACCCTTAAAAGTTGGTAGCGCGGCGCGGCCTTGGGCCGCAATCAAAATGCGCCTGCCATACCG
>JBOGJX010000513.1:0-1773 GCA_050745285.1 Terriglobia bacterium | reverse complement strand
GGCAAATACCGCAGAGTTTTAAAAGCAAAACTCTGCGCTACAGGGCCCACGGCTGCAGACCGCCCCCCCTACGCCTGACAAGTTTTTGTCTCGAAGTCAACAGACTGGAGTATAGCGATGCCTTCTGCCATCCCTCCCGCTGCCGCCATTTTCGATATGGACGGCGTGCTGGTCAACAGCAACCCCTTTCACGTGCAAAAGTGGATTGATCTGCTTAAACAGCGGAATATTCCCTTTGATACCGCGGCCGTTCCTCGCCAGATTTTGGGTATGCACAATGACGACGCCTTCCGCAGGTATTTTGGCTCTTCGATGACTCATGAAGGCATGCGCCAGCTCGGCGCCGAGCTTGAAGCCCAATTCCGTGAAATGTTTCGTCCCTATGCCAAGCCGTTGCCGGGTCTCATGGCGCTACTCGGTGAGCTTCGGAGCGCTGGCATTCCGATGGCCGTGGCGAGCTCCGCCATACGCGCCAACGTGGAGTTTGTGGTCGATACGCTTGGGATTCGCCCCTTCTTCCGCCGCCTCGTGACCGGAGACGACGTGAAAGCCCACAAGCCCGACCCGGAAATCTATCTGCAAGCGGCGGCGGGACTCGGCGTGGAACCCGCCGAATGTGTGGCGTTCGAAGACTCCTTCCCAGGAATTGCCGCGGTTAAGAACGCCGGCATGAGATGCGTCGCCATCGCATCAACGTTTCCCTTGGATGAATTGCGGTCAAAGACTCGCGCCGACATGGTAGTGCCGGGATTTGAGGGCTTGTCTCTCGAAAGGCTTCGCGAGCTCTTCGTGCGCGTGGAAGCTCCGGTGGGAGGGCGCAACTGATTTCTCTCGCACCCGCCGCCGCGCTGGTTTAGAATCCCTAGTAAGGGAGTCGGCAACTGTAGCGCAGAGTTTTGTTTTTGAAACTCTGCGGCTTTTGGTTCGCCCCGGCCTCTGATTCAGGTGACCCATGGCCCGGAAGGATTGTCCGAAGTGCGAAGGGACCGGCTGGAGGCCGATCGAGAGCGACGGGGTGCGGCGCGTAACGCGCTGCGATTGCGTTGAAGAGGAGCAGTCAGAACAACTGCTCGCGCAGTCGCGCATCCCGCGGCGCTACGAGCACTGCACGTTTGAGGACTTTGACATCCGTAAAGACCGGTCGAGCGGCCAGGATAACCGATATTTGGGGGTGGCCAAGATGTACGCGCAGAAATTCGTCGAGGAATATCCGGCGGATTTTGGTCTGCTCTTCATCGGGCCGGCCGGGGCCGGGAAGACCCATTTGGCGGTCGCGTTGATCCGGGAATTGATGCTACGCAAGAACGTTCCGTGCCTATTCTACGATTTTCGTGATCTGCTCAAAACGATTCAGGACAGCTACAATCCGGTTTCGCAAAGCTCGGAGTTTCGTGTTCTGCAGCCCGTCCTGGATGTGGAAGTTCTCCTGCTCGACGAGCTCGCCGCCTTGAACCCCAGCGACTGGGTGAAAGACACACTGGGCCACATAATTAACACACGTTACAACAATAAAAACGTCACCATCATCACCACAACGCTGCCCTTCGAAACGCGGGTTGCGCGCGGTGATGTCCGATCACCTTCCGGTGAGCCGGTCCCTGAAATCGACAAGTCACTGAACCAGTACGGAGTTACGTTCCGCTCGCGCCTCTATGAAATGTGCAAGGTAGTGGAAATGTATTCCGACGATTACCGCAAGGTTATCAAACATCAAGACTGGAGATTCCGTCCGGGGTAGGGCGTAGGGGCGCTGCTTGCCGCGCCCAAAGCCAG